>JBILDP010000268.1:0-2735 GCA_044352535.1 Prochlorococcaceae cyanobacterium | reverse complement strand
GCCGTCGAGCAGCTGAACGGAGCTGCCAGCCAGGTTGGGGGCGGGCTGGCCATCGCTGGGCTGGAGCTTGAGCTGGCCGATGCGATCCTGCAGGGCGGCCACGGTGAGCTCCGCGCACGTGGAGCCACAGCTGCGCTCCAGCTGGATCTGGGTGCCGCCGGTGAAATCCAGGCCCGGACGCAGGGGGGCGCCGATGGTCGGGTTGAGCCAGGAGAGGGCCAGACCCAGAAGGCTGAGAAACACTGCGACCCCCGACACCAGCCAGAGCTGGCGCCGATGGCGATTGACGCGGAATGCCTGGAGGCGGGCGAGCAAGGCCATGGGATTCAGGAAACGGGCTCAGGAAACGGAGCTGGGCAGCTGGGCCGCAGGCAGGAAATAGCCGGGACGTCGCAGGGCTGGGTAGCTCATCAGCAGGCGCAGCAGAGTGCGGGTGCAGGTAAGAGCGCTGAACAAACTGAGAATCACACCGATCCCCAGAGTCACGGCAAACCCCTTCACCAGGCCCGTGCCCAGCCAGAACAGTGCTGCGCAGCTGATGAGAGTGGTCAACTGACCATCGAGAATGGAAGAGAATGCCAAAGAGAAGCCCGTATCAATCGAGCGAATCAGGGTGTTGCCATCACGCAGCTCCTCTTTGATGCGCTCAAAGATCAGCACGTTGGCATCCACCGCCATGCCGAGCGAAAGAATGAAGCCGGCGATTCCGGGCAGGGTGAGGGTGACCGGAATCAGGGCGTAGATCGCCAAGTTGAACAGGGCGTAAAGAGATAGAGCCATCACCGCCACCACGCCCGCCAGGCGATACACCAGCACCATGAACACAGCCACCAGCGCCAGGCCCGAGAGAGCGGCTACCAGGCTGGTGCGCACGTTTTCGGCCCCCAAGGTTGGGCCCACCGTGCGCACTTCGATGATCTTCACTGGCAACGGCAGGGAACCACCGCGCAGCTGCACCTCCAGCTCGCGGGCCTCCTCGGCCGAGAAGTTGCCGGTAATGCTGGCGGCACCGCCGGTGATGCCTGCGGCCTGAAACTCAGGACCCACACTGGCCTCACTGATCGAGCGACCATCCAGCACGATGCCGAGGAGCCGACCGGTTCCCGCGATCGAGCGCGTGAGTTCGGCGAATTGTTCGCCGCCCTCACGGTTGAAATTGAGCGTCACATCCCAGGCATTGCCTGATTGCTGCTGCTGGCGGCCGGCGCCCACAAGGTCCTTGCCGGTGAGCCTGGCCGGCTCATAAAGGGCCACGATGTCGGCATTGAGGCGCTGCAGGTCGGCCTCAACGGTCTTCAGATCGGCCGCCTTGCCATCCGCGGCCTCGTTCTGGCCCTCGCCAGTGCCCTCGTCATCGCCGTTGGCCTTGCCGCTGAGGCGCACCTGCAGGGCTTGGGCCTGGCGCTTGAGCTTGAGCAGCTCCTGCATCCGCTCCTCGCTGCCGGGCTTCTGGGCGCGGAATTCGAGCAGGGCCGTGGTGCCCAGCACGCGGGCAGCCCTACTGGGGTCCTGCTCCCCAGGCAACTGCAGCATCAACTGGTCGCTGCCGATGGTCTGCAGGCTGGATTCGGCCACACCCAGACCGTTGATCCGCCGCTCGAGCACCTCCTTCACCGCCTCGAGCTGCTCAGCCTGAACCGACTTGATGGCACCGGCCGGCATCACCTGCAGGGTGAGCTGACTGCCACCGCGCAAGTCGAGTCCCAGCTGCAGCGGGAAGCTGGCGAGCAGGGCACCGGCGGCGATGGCCAGGGCGAGGATCAGGGCAAACCACCCCTGTTGGCGGGCCATCGGCAGGTCTCAGTGGGAGGGTGGATTGGAACTCAGATCGTGCCGGCCTTGAGAGCGTGGGCCGCTTCCACGATCTGGTGGGGCTGGATGATCGTGAGGTTCTCCAGGGTGCCGTTGTAAGGCGTTGGAATGTCCTGCGACGACAGGCGCACCGGCCGGGCATCGAGGTCGTCGAAACACTGCTCGGTGATCAGGGCCATCAGCTCGGCGCCGATGCCACCGGTCTTCATGCACTCCTCCACGATCAGCACCTTGTGGGTCTTGCGGATCGAGGCCCGGATCGTGTCCATGTCGAAGGGCTTGAGACTGATCAGGTCGATCAACTCCACATCCACCCCCTCAGCCTCGAGCTGCTGCACCGCCTTGAGGCAGTGGTGACGCATGCGGGAGTAGGTGAGAACCGTCACGTCCTTGCCCTCACGCACCACCTCGGCCTGGTCTAGGGCGCAGATGTAATCCCCTTCGGGGATGTCTTCGGAGAGGTTGTAAAGCAGCACGTGCTCAAAGAAGAGCACCGGATTGTTGTCGCGGATGGCGGCCTTCATCAGGCCCTTGGCATTGGTGGGGGTGCTCACCGCCACGATCTTGATGCCGGGCACCGCGTGGAAATAGGCCTCCAGCCGCTGGCTGTGCTCAGCGCCCAGCTGGCGACCCACCCCGCCGGGGCCGCGCACGACAGCAGGAATCGTGTAATTACCGCCGCTGGTGTAGCGCAGCATCCCCATGTTGTTGGAGATCTGGTTGAACGCGAGCAGCAGGAAGCCCATGTTCATGCCCTCCACGATCGGCCGCAGACCGGTCATGGCTGCCCCCACCGCCATGCCGGTGAAGGCGTTTTCAGCAATCGGGGTATCGAGCACGCGCAGCTCGCCGTACTTCTCGTAGAGATCCTTGGTGACCTTGTAGGAGCCGCCGTACTGCCCCACGTCCTCCCCCATCACGCA
>JBILDP010000267.1:0-2749 GCA_044352535.1 Prochlorococcaceae cyanobacterium | reverse complement strand
TGCGGGAGCTGGTGAGCAACGGCGTCGACGCCATCAGCAAGCGGCGCATGGCCGCCATGGCGGGTGACTGCAGCGAGGGGGCCGAAGGCCAGATCCGCATCCGCATCGACCGCGAGGCCAAGACCCTCACCATCTCCGACAACGGCATCGGCATGACCGCCGATGAGGTGAAGCGCTACATCAACCAGGTGGCCTTTTCGAGCGCCGAAGACTTCCTGGAGAAGTACAAGAGCGAGAGCGACGCGATCATCGGCCACTTCGGCCTTGGCTTCTACTCCAGCTTCATGGTGGCCAAGCAGGTGGAGCTAGTCACCCGTTCGGCGCGCGAGGGCAGTGAGGCGGTGCGCTGGAGCTGCGATGGCTCGCCCAGCTTCACGCTGGAGGCGGCTGAGCGGGCCGAGGCCGGCACCGATGTGATCCTGCACCTGATGGAGGAGGAGCTCGAGTACATCGAGCCGGCCCGCCTCCGCACCCTGATCACCACCTATTGCGACTTCCTGCCGGTGGCGGTGCAGCTGGAAGGCGAGACCGTCAATAAGCGCGAATCGCCCTGGCGCAAGAGCCCCCGGGATCTGAGCGACAACGACTACATCGAGCTCTACCGCTATTTGTACCCATTCCAGGGCGACCCGCTGCTGTGGGTGCACCTCAACACTGACTACCCCTACAACCTGCAGGGCATCCTCTACTTCCCCAAGCTGAGCGGCCGGGCCGACTGGGAGAAGGGCGAGATCAAGCTCTACTGCAACAACGTGTTCGTCAGCGACTCGATCAAGGAGGTGGTGCCCCGCTACCTGCTGCCCCTGCGCGGCGTGATCGATTCACCCGACATCCCGCTCAATGTGAGCCGCTCGGCCCTGCAGACCGATCGGCGCGTGCGCTCGATCGGCGGCTTCGTGGCCAAGAAGGTGGCTGATCGCCTCAAGCAGCTGCACCGCGACGAGCCGAAGCGCTACGCCGAGATCTGGGAGTCGCTGGCCCCGTTCATCAAGATCGGCGCCATGGAAGACGACAAGTTTGCCGAGCAGGTGGCCGACCTGGTGTTGTTTGGGACGACTGCGCCAGCGCAGGAACAGCCGGCCGCGGCTGACTCTTCATCAGACGAAGCCCGGAGCCTCGACCCGATCCCCGGTGAGAACGGCAAGGCCTTCACCACCCTGGCGGGCTACCGCAGCCGCCTGAAACCCGAAAACGACAAGCGCATCCTCTACTGCAGCGATGAGGCGGGCCAGGCAGGTGCTCTGGCCCTGTGGAAGAGCCAGGGCGCCGAGGTGCTGCTGGCCGACACCTTCATCGACACCCAGTTCATCCCCTGGCTTGAGTACCGGCACGAGGAACTGAAGTTTCAGCGGGTCGACAGCGAGCTGGATGAGTCGCTCCAGGAAAAGGAGAGCGAGATCAGTGATGCCGACAGCAAGGACGCCGGTGAAAAGGTGCGCGAGCTGTTCAAGGCGGCCCTGGCCAACGACAACATCACGATCCAGGTGCAGGCGCTCAAGGGCGATGACGCCCCCGCCGCCCTGATCCTGCTGCCGGAGCAGATGCGCCGTCTCAACGACATGGGCGCGCTGATGGAGCAGCGCCTGCCGGGCCTGCCAGACCACCACGTGCTGCTGGTGAACCGCAGGCACCCGCTGGTGGAGGGGCTGCTCAAGCTCTCGGCCGGCTCTGTGATCACCGGCACCGGCGGCAGCTCCCCCAGCCAGCAGCTCGCCGACGAGCTCAGCCGCCACCTCTATGAGCTGGCACGCCTAGCCGTGGGAGGCCTCGAGCCGAACCAACTGGCCGGCTTCCAGCAGCGCAGCGCCGATCTGATGGGCCGGCTGATGGAGCGGGGTCTCTGACCCAGGGCCACGGCCTCTGGATCAGGCTGGCTTGAGAAGGCTGGCCCGAACCTTCCCTCTGGCTGACGCTCTCGTTCGTTTTTCTGCCCTTTCATGTTGCAGGCTGGTGAATGGCAGCGCGATCTGGTCGCTCTGCCAACCAACCTGCATCTGCACCCAGCCGTGGCCCTGCCACACCCTGTAACGACTCGCCTGCTGGCGATGGGCGCGATTGTGGCCGGGTTCGTGATGGCCTGGCAGCACTACAACACCGTGCCACTCCTGGTGCTTGGACAACCCAGGTCGGCAGGCCAACTCCAGCGCGACCAGGAAGCCCCCTTTTTCCAGCAGCTGGCGAGCCGCGCCAAGGTGCCACTGGTGGTGAGTTACCACACCGCTGATCGCTACGGACTGGTGGATAGCCACCAGCTCGATGCCATTCGCGATGGGCGACTCGACATGATCTCCCTGCGCTTCATGCAGAACACCCGGAAGGAGCCAGGGTTGGGAGGCATGGATCTGCCGGGGATGAACCCAGACTTCCCAACGGCTCGCCGGGTGGTTGATGCCTATGGGCCGACTCTTGATCGGTATCTCCAGAGCAGCTACGGGGCACGTCTGCTCGGTGTCTGGAGCTTTGGCCCCCAGGTGCTGTTCTGCAAAGACCCGATCGCCAAGCTCAACGACATCCGGGGCCGCAAGATACGGGTCGCGAGTCCAGGCCTGGAGCAAGTGATTGATCAACTTGGCGGAACAGCCGTGATCCTTCCCTTTCACGACACGAAACAAGCACTGAAGCAAGACTTGGTCAACTGCGCTGTCACCAGCGCTGCATCCGCCGATTTTGATGACTGGGGCGCTCACACAAGCTATTACTATCCGCTGGTCTTACAGTTTGGCTTCAATGGCTATGTGATGGCCAACCA
>JBILDP010000071.1:0-9515 GCA_044352535.1 Prochlorococcaceae cyanobacterium | reverse complement strand
GGCGCGGCGGCGTTCATCGAGCCGCAGATCCTCGAGGTCGCGCACCGGCTCGTCCCACTCGCGTGGCCGCAGGCCCCGCTCCTCCAGCCAGCGGGCCTGGGGGGCTTCGATCCAGGCGCGCAGGTCGGCCCAGGCTTCGCTCGGGGCGGTGGGCGGATCCAGCGATTCGCTTTTGCTGCCTGCCCTGGTGCCTGCACCGCTGCCTGGGTCTCTGTCGCTCAGCGCTGGCTCCTGCTCTGGCTCTGGCTCCGGTTCCCGCCAGGCCAGGCCCTGCACGGCCGCTGCGGGGGCCTGCTCGAGCTGACGGCGGGCCTGCAGCAGGCGCTGGTCGCAGCTGGCGGGCGGCCAGGGGGGCTCCGGCAGGAAGTTGCGACGCTCCAGCGGGCTGGCGGCGTGCTCGCGCAGGGGCAGCGGACACTCCAGTTGCTGCGCCAGCAGATCAAGCCACTGGCGCACCGGCGTCGCAGCCTCCTGCGCCTCGCCGGTGCGCTCGTCGCGGTTGCTCCAGCTGATCAGCAGGTGCGCCCGGGCTGAGAGCAGGCTCTCGAGCAGCACGTAGCGGTCCTGATCGCCGCTGCTCGGATCGCCGAGGCGGCGCTGCTGCTCAAGCAGATGGAAGCCAGGGCGCTGGCGCTGGCGCGGGAAGGCGCCGGCATCGAGACCCATCAGCACCACCACCTTGTGGGGGATGGCGCGCATCGGCTCCAGGGCGCTGATCGTGAGCGCACCGGAGCGGTGGCCGAAGCGGCCGCTGCCCTCGCTCAGCCGTTCCGCCAGCACTTCCGCCACCACCGGCGCCTCCAGCCGCAGCGGACTGGCGCCGGCGATGGCGTTCCAGTCGGCCAGCACCGCCTGCAGGCTCTGCAGCTCCCAGGCCCGCTCGCCGCCATCGCCGAACAGGGCCGCCAGCTGCTCGCGCAGACCGCTCACCCAGTCGGCCACGCTGCGCTCCTGCTCAAGCCAGCGCAGGCTCTGCTGCAGTTGCCGCAACAGCGCCAGCCAGCGCCCCTGCTGCTCCAGGCTGCCGGGCATTGCCAGCGGCGCCGTTTCGGCCGGGGCCAGCCCAGGTGTTTCGGGCAGCACCAGGCCCAGCACCAGCCGGTCGATCGCCCAGCTCAGGCTGTGGCGCGGGTCGCCGCTGCGGGCGCGGCTATCGAGGCCCCAACGGAAGCCGCTGCGCTGCAGCAACGCCGTGATCTCGCCGGCCTCGCCCGGGTCGATTCCCTGGTGGATCAGCAGGGGCGCACAGTCGAGCAGGGCCTCCAGGGCGGTGGCCGTGAGCCGCTCACCGGCCAGCTGCAGCAGGGCCAGCAGGCCCTGGCTGATCCCGGCTTCGCTCTGCTGGCTGCGGTCGGTGAGGCGCCAGGGCAGCGCCACGCCAGTGGCTTCGCTGTCGCCGAACACCGCCCCCACCAGCGGTGCGAAGGCCTCCACCTGGGGCGTCATCACCAGGATGTCGCGCGGTTCGAGCTCGGGATCGGCGGCCAGCAGCTGGAGTAGCCGGTCGCGCACGATCTGCAGCTGCCTGAGTCTGCCCGGGCAGGCGTGGAACTCCAGCGAGCTGTCTGCGGGGGAGCGCTGCAGGGCCTGCTGGTGCTCTCCCGTGGCCAGCTGCTCCTGCAGTTGCTCCAGCAGCGTCGGTGCTCGCCCCTGGGCGGCACTGGCCGGCAGAAAAAAGGCGTCATGGTCGTGCCACACGCCCGGCTGGGTGTCGCCGCTGGCTTCCAGGAGCTGCTGGAACTCCGCGCCCAGCCTCCCGAAGCGCGCCTCTAGGCCCGGCACCGCCAGCAGCCAGTCGCTGCCCAGCGGTTCCCCGGCCCGGGCGTCGTGGCGCTGCCAGAGATCGCGGCAGGGGGTGAGCAGGTAGAGCTCCACGGCCATCTGCTGCGAGAGGGTCTGGAGCAGTTCCACCTGCACCGGCGCCAGGCTGCTGAGACCGAACAGGCGCAGGGGCTGGCCCCCTGTGCTCCCAAGCTGGACCGAGGGGGGGGGCTGCTGCAGCAGGGCAATCGCCCGGCGGGCCCGCAGGCCGAAGGGCTGTGGCTCCAGCCGCTCCGCCAGCTGCCGCAGCAGCAGGGGTTGCCAGCGCAGGGGCTCGGCGAGGGGCTGGCCGGCAGCGTCGAGGTCGCGGCCCTGGAGCCAGGCCTCGAGCATGGCGGGGCGGTAGAGGCCGTAGTCGTCGAGGGCGTCGGCGATGGCACGGCCCAGCTGCCACAGCGGCCTATCCAGCACGTGGCGATCGGCCCCGCGCCGCTCCAGCCAATGCCTTAGCGGTGCGGCTTCCGGCGCCTGCAGGAGGGCAGGAAGCATCTCAAGCACCGGCCACACCAGGTTCTGGGCGCGCCAGGGGTCGGCCCCCACCGCTGAGGTGGAGTTCTCAGCGGCGGCCTCTTTGCCGGCCAGCAGCTGATCCACAAGCTCGCGCAGCCGGCTGGCGGGAAAGGGAAAACGCAGGTTGGCGGCGATGCCGCCGCCGGGGAGATCGGCCGGATCGCTGATACCCAGAGCGATTTGCTCCCCCAGCCAGCGGCTGGTGGGCCAGGTGTTCACCACCACCTGGACCTGTTCCAAAGGGCCCGGTGGCTCCAACCGCAGTCGGGTGGCAAGCACCTGGGCCAGCAGCTCGGCGCGGTTGCTGCGATAAACGGTGAGCAAGGCTGGCTCGGCTCAGGGGCTCGGCTGGAGAGAGTTCTGTGGTGACCGTTCAGGTCAGGCTGCGAGCCAGCTGTGCCTCCAGTCCCACGGGCCAGGCCGGGGTGGTGACCCATCCGGGGCTGGCAAGGTCGTCGTCGGCGAAGGGGCGCAGCCCCGGCACGGAGCGCACCGCGCCCGTTTCCGGGCAGTAGGCGGAGAGGTCGCCGCCGTAGCAGGCGCCGGTGTCGACCATCACGATGTGACCGAGTCGGCGCACCTCGTGGCCCGGTGTGTGGCCGATCACCACGGTGCCGAAGCGGCCGTCGTACGACTGCCAGAACGGGATGCGGATGCTGAGATCGGGCTCCCAGGTGTGGGGATCGAAGCCGGCATGGGTGGCCAGCCAGCCCTCACCCTGGTAGGTGAGCGGCAGCTGCTCCAGGCGCTCCAGCCAGCGGCGGCTCTGGCGGTCGCCCAGCTGGCGGTAGGTGTCGCAGCCGGCCAGGGCGCGCTGGGCCTCCCAGTTGCCCTGGTGGAGTGCACGCACCAGGTCGGCCTCGTGGTTGCCCTGCAGCCACACTGCCCGGCCACTGCTCACCAGGGTCCAGGCCAGCTCCATCGTTTCCACGATGCGGGGGCCCCGATTGATCACATCCCCGCACAACACCAGCCGGTCGTGGCTGGGAAGCAGTGCCACCAGGGCCCGGAGGGAATCGGCGCAGCCGTGAACGTCCCCGATCACCCAATGGTGGCTGGGACGTGAGGGGGACGTCATCGGTCCGTCGCGTTGGATCCAGTCTTGCCTTTCAAACCGCGCCTTGTCAGCCCCCGGAGCCGAACAGCGCTGGTACGGTCGCACCAGAAGGCAATGGGTGCCATGGATCTGCAGTCGCTGCCGGTGAGCCAGCGGATCAATGCCCTGGTGAAGGCCCTCAACGGCGCCAGGCGCACCAATGAGGCCCTGGCCCGCTGCCAGAACGGCGAGGAGATGCTCGACGTGCTGCTGGATGCCTCCGCCAAGCTCGGCCTCGGGCTCACCCGCGAGCAACTGGCCAACACTCCGCCGATCCGCGATTGGGTGTGGTGGAAAAACAAGGAGGCGGTGCTCACGATCGGCGACAACAAGCCCCGCTACCAGCAGGACGGCGGCCAGGGCCGCCCGGATGAAGGCGAGGGCGGCCGTCGCAAATTTCTGGGTCTGTTCTGAGTCTGCGCTGGCTCAGGCGGCGCTGGCCAGCGGGTCGCTGATGCTGCCGCTGGGGGCTTCGAAGCGACCTTGCAGCACGAATTCCAGCCGCAGCTTGAGGAAGGTGATGAACTTCTCATCGGTGGAGATCACCGCCGCCGCGGGGCGCGGCACAGAGGCCACCTGGGCCGCCAGTTCCGGGGCTTCGAGGAAGGCGGGCCTGCGCACCAGCCAGAAGTCGATCGCCTTGCCGGTTTCGCCGTAGTTGCGCACGCGCTCGCGCAGCACCTCTTCGAGCGGCTCCTCCTCACAGAGGAAGCGCTCGCTGGCGGCCACGAAGTGGTAGGTGGTCATGGGCGGGGGCTGCCGAAGAGGGGGTCGCGGCGGGGATTCTGGACCAGCGCCTTCATCTCCCGCACCGCCTGCTCCAGGCCCACAGCCAATGCCCTGGCCACGATCGTGTGGCCGATGTTGAGCTCCTCCATCCCCTCGATCGCCGCCACTGGTTCCACGTTCTGGTAGGTGAGGCCATGGCCGGCGTTCACGCGCAGGCCATGGCTGCGGGCGATGAAGCTGCCTTCGCAGAGTCGGGCCAGTTCGCGCGGCTGCTCGCTCCAGCCGGCCTCGGCGTAGGTGCCGGTGTGCAGCTCCACCCAGCGGGCGCCGGTGGCGGCACTGGCCTCCAGCTGGGGGGCATCGGCATCCACGAACAGGCTCACGGCGATGCCAGCTCCCTGCAGCTTGCCCACCAGGGCGGTGAGGGCCTCCTGCTGGCCGGCCACGTCCAGCCCTCCCTCGGTGGTCACCTCCTGGCGCTTCTCCGGCACCAGGGTCACCATGTCGGGCCGGATCCGCAGGGCGATCGCCTCCATCTCCGCGGTGGCGGCCATCTCCAGGTTGAGGCGGCTGCGCACGGTGGCCCGCAGCAGCTCCACGTCGCGGTCCTGGATGTGGCGCCGGTCTTCGCGCAGATGCACGGTGATGCCGTCGGCACCGCCCAGTTCGGCCAGCAGGGCGTAGGTGACGGGGTCGGGCTCCACCGTGCGGCGGGCCTGGCGCACATTGGCGATGTGGTCGATGTTGACGCCGAGGCTGGCCATGGCGGCTGGAATGGCGGCAGAAGAGGTGTGCGGATCCTATGGAGCGTGGCGGCAACGGTCTGCGCCGCTCCGGCAACTGCCTGCCGACGCCTGCTGAAGGGTGCGCCGCTGCCTAGCGTCGGACAGGTGGAAACCAGCACATTCTTGAGGTCGCCAGTGGCGCGATCGACACCGCCCGAACCGGCAGCCGCTGGATCGATCGCCGCGCCGGAGGTGACGGCTGGGCTGGAGCGTCGCGAGCGGGGGCTCGGCACCGGCATCAGCCCCTGGCTGGCCCCGTTGGCGATGCTGGTGACCCAGGACCTCGTGCTGCCGGCCTATTTCCGCCGCATCACCGTGTTGGGCCGGGAGTGGCTGCCGGCCCAGGGGCCGGTGCTGCTGGCACCCACCCACAAAGCCCGCTGGGATGCCCTGCTGCTGCCCCTCGCCGCCGGGCGTCGCGTCACCGGCCGCGACTGCCGCTTCATGGTCACGCTCGATGAGATGCGCGGGCTGCAGGGCTGGCTGCTGCATCGGCTCGGCTGCTTTCCCGTGAACCAGTCGCGTCCCTCCCTGCTCACCCTGCGCTTCGCCCTCGATCTGCTGGCGGCGGGCGAGCAGCTGGTGGTGTTTCCGGAGGGCCAGATCCGCCGCCAGCACGCCCACCACGCCGACGGTCTGCGCCTGCACCAGGGGCTGGCGCGGCTGGCCCTGATGGCGGCCAGCAAAGGGGTGGCGGTGCCGGTGCTGCCTGTGGGCATCGCCTATGGCCATGACTGGCCGCGGCCCCTGGATCGGGCGGCAGTGAGCATTGGCCCGCCGCTGCAGATCGCCCAGCCGGCCGAGGGTGATGGGCGGCGCGCCGCCATCGCCTTCACCCAGGAGCTGGCCGCGGCGATGGCGGTGGAGGAGAGGCGGGCCCAGCGGGCTCTCGACCCGCTGCTGGTGCAGGCAGGCCGCCCCTGAGGCCGGCCCTAAAGTTGCACTGCATCGCAACTGCCTCGCCAGTGCCCAGGCTCCCCTTGTTCACCCGCCCTGTGGCTCTGGGCTGCGCCCTGGCCATGGCAGCGGCACTGGCACCGGCCTTCACCACGGCCTCGCTGGCCCAGCAGGATCCCCAGCGAGCCCTGGAGTCGTCGAGCAGCCCCCTCAACCTCTCGGCCGTGCGCAATCTGCTGGCCCGCGGCGATGCGGCGGCGGCGAGCGGCAACCTCCCTGAGGCCCGTCGTCTCTACGACCAGGCCCGCGACTACTGCCGCAAGCTGCTCGGTTTCTACCGCGATCTCAGCGGGTCGTTCCGAGGTCTCGATGCCCGCATCCCGCGGGAGATGGACCAGAAGGGCCGCGAGGCCCTGGAGCTGCTGTCGGAGGCCAACCTGCGCCTGGCGGCCGTGTTCCGCCGCCAGAACCAGCCGGAGGTGGCCGTGCCCCTGCTGGTGGAGGTGGTGAAGGTGATGACCCCGGCCAGCGAGACCGGGCGCAAGGCTTACCAGAGCCTGGTGGAGATCGGCTTCGCCGCCACTCCCTACAACGCGGCAGTGCCCTCCAAGTGAGGTGGCCCGCTGGGGGTCGAAGGTCTCCAGCGGAAGGTCTCCAGCGGAAGCTGGGGCACTCCTAGATTTCGCCCAGTCCATGGCCATTTGATGGTGCATCCCGACCAGGTGAAGGCGGCGATCAGCCGCGCTCTTCCCGACGCCGCCGTGGAGGTGGAAGACCTCACCGGCGGTGGCGACCACCTGCAGGTGAAGGTGGTGTCGACCGCCTTCGACGGCCTCAGCCGCATCAAGCAGCACCAGCTCGTGTATGGCGCCTTGCGCCAGGAACTGGCCAGTGAGGCCATCCACGCCTTGGCCCTGCAGACCGCCACTCCCGTCTGAGGGGGTGGGTTTCATCCCATCTCACGTCAATCAGCCCGCTATTCATGGAAACCAGCACCCGCGAGCGCATTGAGGCGCTCATCGCCAGCAGCCCGATCTTTGTGTTCATGAAGGGCAGCAAGCTGATGCCCCAGTGTGGTTTTTCCAACAACGTGGTGCAGATCCTGCACTCGCTCGGCGTGCCGTTCGAAACCTTCGACGTGCTTTCCGATATGGAGATCCGCCAGGGCATCAAGGATTACTCGGAATGGCCCACCATCCCCCAGGTGTATGTGAAGGGGGAATTCATGGGCGGATCCGACATCCTGATCGAGATGTACAACTCCGGCGAACTGCGCGAGACGCTGGAAGTGGCCCTGGCCAGCTGATGGTGCCGCTGGGGCTGCTTCAGTTGCGCCCGGTTTCGTAGAGGGTGCTGGGGTCGCCGCCGGGGCCGAGGAAGCTGGAGGGATCGAGGATCCAGCGATCCACCAGCTCCTCGAGCCGCCGCTGACTGATCGGGTCAAGCACGGCGGTGCGCCTCAGGGCGTGCAGGTAGCCATCGGCATACAGCCGCAGCTCGCCCGGGCCGTGGTAGCGGTTGGCCAGCTCCTGGCAGGCATCGCAGAGCGACTGGAAGTGACGAATCGCCTCCGGGTTCTGGAGCGCAGTCATGGCCGGATCAATCGTGATCTCATTCTGACCTCCGCCGTGGCCTGTCGCGACCCCTCCCCGGGCGGCCCGTACACCAGTGGGCCGGTTGCGAAAGGCAGCTGCTGATACACGTAGGCCGGTTCGTGCCCCTTAATTTGGGGGTGCACAGGGTCTGTGCCCATGGTCCACGCCGCCCCAGCCCAGATCGGCCATCCGCCCAATCGTGTGTTGGTGGTGGAGCCCCATGCCACCCTGCGCACCGTGCTTGCCCAGCGGTTGCGCCAGGACGGACACCTGGCGGCGGCTGTGGCCACCGCCCGCGAGGCCCTGGAGGTCTGCGCTGAGCAAGGCCCCGATCTGCTGATCAGTGCCGAGTTGCTCGATGAGAGCAGTGCCCTGCGCCTGGCGGGCCAGCTGCGCGCCCCGGTGATGGTGCTCACCGCCCGCACCGGGTCGGAGCCGGTGGTGAGCCTGCTGGATGCCGGCGCCGACGACGTGCTCCGCAAGCCCTTTGGCCTCGAGGAACTGGCAGCCCGCTGCCGCACCCTGCTGCGTCGCAGCGGCAGCGGCCTGCAGGAGCGGGTGTGCGTGGGCCCCCTGGAGGTGCACGTGCTGTTGCGTCAGGTGACCCTGCGCGACCAGCCGGTGGAGCTCAGCCCGCGGGAATTCGCCCTGCTCTGTGCCCTGTTGATGCCGCCGGGTGTGGTGCGCAGTCGCCAGGAACTGCTGCGGATGGCCTGGCCGCCCTTCAGCGGTGGGCCCCGCTCGGTGGATACCCAGGTGCTCACCCTGCGCCGCAAACTCGAGCAGGCCGGCCTGGGCGAAGGGGGTGGCATCGAGACGATGCGCCAGCAGGGCTATCGCTTCAGCCTGGAAAACCTTCCCGAGGCGCACGACGACGGCCTGTCCGACACGGGCTCTGCCGCCACCCCCATCAATTCCCTATCCCACTCGTGAGGCCCCAGGCCAGTTCGCCCAGCAGCATGGCGCCGCTAAGCCCGGCCAGCAGCTGGTAAGTCCAGGGCGGGCTGATTCGGCCGATGGTGCTGGTGTCGAGGCCCGTCTCACGCGAGAGGCGGCCCAGAAATGCCTCGAAGGCGGCAATTCGCTGGGGCAGCAGGAAGGCCTGATCCCCGCTGCGCAGGTAGAACACCCGGCCCCCCTGGCTGGTGGCCACCGGGGTGATCGCTTCGATCGCGCTCCAGGGGAGCTGCCAGCCGCGGCGCAGCAGCCAGCCGCACCAGGCGGGATGGCCCACCCGCACGCCGCTGGCACTGAGCTCCACCTGCTCACTGGTGGCGGCCCACACCAGCGCCAGGCCTGTCGCCAGTGCCAGCCACAGGGCCACCTGCAGCCCCGGGGGCGCCAGCCAGGGCAGGGGGGCGGCCAGGGCCAGGTACAGGCTCAACAGGGTGAAGCGGATCAGCGGCGCCATGGGGAAGCGCTCGCTGGGTTCGTGGTTGGGGGGGGCGGCCGCGGCCCTGTCGTTGGGGAGACTCACCGGTCGTCGGGGGAGCCGGGCAGCGGTTCGATCAGGGTGGGGGGGCTGTACGAGCCGCCGAACACCTCACGCTCGCGTCCCTTCCAGAACTCACCCAGGCGCATCAGGTCGGCATGGGCTTCCTGCAGGCGCTGCAGATACTCCTGGGGCTCCATGCTGTCTTTGGCCTCCTTGAGCTTGGTGAGGCGCAGCTGCATCAGCATCCAGGGCTTGCTCAGCTCGCCGCGCTGCTCGAGGTAGCGGGCCAGTTCGGCGGAGCTGGGTTGGGGCTCGGGCGCCATTGCGGCTGTCAGCGGTGCTCTCAGGCTATGGAGTCGCTCTGCAGCAGCGCGACTTGGAGCCCAGTCGCCCTGCCCGAGCCGGGTGCCCCCGGCCTCATGCGGGCAGCGCCCAGGGGTTGAGGCCCAGGTCGGCGCCGATGCGGTGGGCGCAGGCGAAGCCGCTGAAGGCCACCGCGTTCAGGCCCTGGCCGGGGAAGCAGGAATCGCCCACGCAGTAGAGGCCGCGCAGGCCGGTGCGGTTGAAGGGCATCGGCAGCAGGCCCGGCAGGCGCAGGGCCGGGATTGGTCCGTAGCTGCCCCCCATGCGGCCCAGGAAGCGGCGGT
>JBILDP010000070.1:0-9526 GCA_044352535.1 Prochlorococcaceae cyanobacterium | reverse complement strand
CCTCGGGAAGTCTGCTGCTCTTCGGCACCAACTACGTGGCCATCCTGCTCACCGGCACCCTGGTGTTCGCACTGATGGGGTTCCGACAGGCCGCTGTTTCGCCGTTCGATCCGCGGGCGCGGCGCCGGGCTGTGGTGATTGCCCTGGTGGCTCTGCTGGTCATTGCGATTCCCCTCTCGCTAACCACCAGTCGTCTGATCATCACCAACAAGATCGCCGTTCGCACCCATGGCCTTGCTGAGGAGTGGCTCAAGGGTTCCGCCTACCGGTTGTTGTCGGTTGATGCCGAAACGGCGGATGGATCTGTGAATCTGGTACTGACGGGCCAGGGCGATCTTCCCAATCTGGAGACGCTGGAAGAGCGCGGCCGTGGGATTCTGTTCGGCCGCACGCTGCGCCTGGAGGTGGTGGAGTCACGCACCCTCTATCCAGGGCGGCAGGATCAGGGAGCGGCATCGGTCGACTTGCCCTAGTTCTCAAGCTGTTCGAGTCCCTGATGCAGCAGACGATGGCCGCCCTCGATCATCCTCTGCTGTTCGCCCTCGAACTCGCAACTCGCGCTGCGGAACTGCACCGTCTTGCTGAAGGGGACATACTAGATTGTGTCCAACTTGCGGAACTCACGCCCTTTCCTTGCAGGAAAGTTCGACAGCAGCTCGCCGCTGAGACATCGGTAGCCGGCGGCGTCTTCCCCATGCCGGCGGCAGGTGCCAAGGTGATTAACGAACACGCCCTTGCCCTGCAGTATGAAGGTCTGATTAGTGAAAGTGGCAAACGACGCCGGCTCAAAGATGAAGGGCAAAACCTGAACAGCCCCGCTCAATACGGCACCTAGCATCATGGGGCGGGGCAGGCAAATCAACGGCCTCTGTGAGGCTGGCTGGCGACCACTCAGCAGCGCGAGGGTCTGCCCGTGGCTTCGTCATCCCGTGAGCTTGCTCCACTCGGGAATTCACGGGTTTCTGGTGAGAAGCCTGCAGTTCCTGCAAGACAATGTCCTGCAGTTCGGTGGGGGCAGATCTTTGTGGCCGATTTAGTGGCTCTCTTGCTGATGCTGGGGATTCCCCAGATCGTGATCGGTTACATGCTGGTCTTCCTGGGCACCGGCACCCCCGAGCTGTTCGTGAGCTTGATCTCCACGATTCAGGTGAATCTCGGGGTGGCGGGTACCAACGACCTGACGGTGAGTATCGTTATGGCAAGCAGATCTTGACTGTGGTGGTGGTGCTGGGCCTCAGTGCTCTGATCCTGCCCCAGCGAGTCAAGAGCCGCGTGGAGCGGCACAAGACCCCCCTACTGCAAGGGGGATGGCGGTGAGGGGGAATGGCCTCCGGCGGCAGAATGACCTTGCAGGCGGATGTCGCCCTGCTGGTGACCATGGTGATAACGGATGATGCCCGTCGGCTGCAGCCGGCGTGAAAGCAAACCGTCCCCCTTAGGCCAATGTCAGGCCTTGGCCATGGAACCATTCGAGGACACGGCAGGAGCAGGCATGGCCCCGTTGATAGATGTTCGCGACCTTTGCATGGGATGTACGGGCACCTTTCTGCTGTGTACCCTGCCCACCGCACCCGCCGAAGCATCGCCGGAACGCTACAGAACAGGTTTCGACTGGAGGCCTGTGATCCTCGCGGATGCTGGCGCAGACAAGGCCGCTGAGATCACCGTCGAGCAAGACGTGGACGGTCAGCCTCCCATGGGCCCGGATTCGCAACCTGTCCTGGAACAGCAAGCGAGGGAGGGAAACACGGAAGCTCTCGCCAAGGAAGCCCAGAACCCCGTCGCGAATCTGATCAGCCTGCCGATTCAGTGGAACTCCACCCCATCCAGCCAGTGGGCGCCAAGGGCGGTTGATCCAGGTGCTCAGGCCAACCGCACGCTCAATGTCTGGAATGTGCAGCCTGTTGTTCCATTTCGACTGAACAACGATTTTTTCCTGATCAGCCGCACGATCGTGCCCGTGATCCAGCGGCCCTTGGCTGGCAGTTCGGACGTGATCGGCATCGGTGATATCAATCCGACCATTTTTCTGGTGCCCCGCACCACCAGTCGATTCCAGTTCGGAATCGGCCCCACGCTGGTGATTCCCTCTGCCACCGATGTGCAACTGAGTACGCAGCGCTGGAGTGCTGGCCCAGCAGGAGTTGCGGTCTATACACGAGGGGCTTTGGTAGCCGGGGTTCTGGCCAACAACATCTGGTCCTTTGCAGGAGAGGGCGGACGTCAAGTCAACTCCATGCTCATTCAGCCATTCATCAACGTCAATCTTGCCAATGGCTGGTACATCGCCAGCTCCCCGATCATCACGTCAGACTGGACTGCTAACAATGGCAGGGGCTGGACAATACCGATCGGGGGTGGATTTGGGCGGATCTTCCGCATCGGTAGCCAGCCCTTTAATGCCTCCTTGCAGGGGTTTTGGAACGCGGTTCGACCGGAGCAGATAGGCGAGCAGCTGTTGGGTCCCGTCACCATCCGTCTGCAGATCCAGGCGCTGTTCCCCACTGGCGGATAGGGCGCTCATCAGCCGCCGGCTGAACTGGAGGGTTCTGGCTGCTCAAACAGATCGCGATCGCCGGCCTGTGACTGCCTAGCCGGTAGCGTACCTGGCATAATTTCAAAATCAGAGCTGAACTGGACAAGCACGTCTTGGAGCTTCTGAATGATCGAAACATCGCCTTCCAGCTTGACCTTCCCCTCGCCAGCCAGATCTGGGAAAGTGCTGATACTGGTCATGATCAGCTCCAGATCGCTGCGGTTGATCGTAATGGATAAGTCAGCAGATGAGCTTTGAAACCCCTTGCTGTTGGTCAGGGTGGAGTTGCTCATCTCGATGATGAACTGTTCGCCGTTATCGGGTGTCACGAGATTGACCACGAAGGCCATTCCTTCTGCCTTGCGGCTGTCAAGCCGGATGCCGAGAAAGTCGAGCAGAAGGTCGGTCGACATCGCCTTGACCGTATCGGGATTGACAGGCTGAGCGGTCGCTCCACTCGGGAAGCCATGGCGCAGCTCAAAAGCTGCTGCCAGGAAGCTATTGCGCACACTGGGACTCTCTTTCTGATAGCCGATCTGCTCAAAAGCATCAGCAAGGAGATCCTTGGCGTGCTGGTTATCAGGTTCCGCATACACCAATTTGTTGAGAATCTCGCTGGCACTCAGATAGTCGCCTTTGTCAACAAGCTGCTGACCCTTGGCAATGATCCGTGCGGCTCCCCCCATCATCTCCACGTACAGCGGCGCTGAATCCCCCGGGGAGAGAGGGATCAATGTGGCCGGATTGGCATCCCAATAGCCGAGATAGCGGTTGATCACGGCGCGGCTGTTGTGCTCTTCCGATCCGTGATAGCTGCGCGCTGCCCACTGGTTCTTGAGACTCTCAGGTTGCTGATAAACATTGTGAATCTCATTGATCGTGACACCCTTATTGGCATGGTGCAGCACCTCGTTGTGCAGGTGCGCGTAGGTATCGCGCTGGGTGCGCATCACCTCCTGAATACGCTCATTACCCCAACGGGGCCAGCTATGAGAGGCAAACATGACTTCGGCCTCCATTCCGAAGAGGTAGAGGGCTTCGCTGATCTTCTTGGACCACTCCAATGCATCCCTAACAAGGGCGCCTCGGAGCGTGTAGATATTGTGAATCGTTCCACAGATATTCTCAGCAGCCCAGAATGCCTTCCAGTCAGGAAAATAGGTATTCATCTCAGCGGGTGCTTCCGTGCCTGGAGTGTTCTGGAAGACCATCCGAACACCATCGATGATCAGCTCTTCAATTGCTTGTTCAATGCTGCGCGTGGGTTCAATCAGCCCCACCCTGCCGGCAGCCGTGTTCTTGCCGATCGACTGGTCGACGTGGCCATAGGGACTACGTGGCAACAACAGGCCATATTGGTAGAAAGCACGTCGGGTCATTGCCGTACCAGTATAAACATTCTCAGCGATCGCATGCTTCATGAACTCGACAGGGGCAAGAATCTGCACCTTGCCATTCTTGACATCGTCTTCGGACACAACGCCACGGACACCCCCAAAATGATCGACATGGCTGTGGGAATACACAACAGCCACAACCGGCCTCTCGCCAAGCTGCTGATTGACAAAATCGAGCGCAGCCCTTGCGGTCTCCTTACAGGTGAGCACGTCAAACAGGATCCAACCCGTCTCGCCCTTGATGATGGTCATGTTAGCGAGATCAAAACCTCGTATCTGATAGATCTTGTCGGGCAATACTTCATAGAGCCCGTAGGCCATATTCAAGACACCCTGCCGCTGCAGAGAGGGGTGAATGGAGTCGAAAACGCTGTCAAAACCACGCAGCAGAAAGTCGTAGCTGCCCATGTCCCACGCCACATTGCCGGCTTCCGCCATAATTTGCTTGTAGTCCGGTGCAGCGATGAACCCGCGCTGGGCTTCATCGAAGTCGCGCTGATCCTCAAACGGCAGGCTACGGCGCAGCGCCTTCTGAAACTCGATCGTGTAAGCCGAGGGGAGCTTCCCCTTCGCATCAAAGTGTTGCATTGGTGCGTTCGTCTGATGAGCGTTGGTCATTGGTTGCCGTCCTGTGATGGACGTTGCTTGGTTCGTATCCGCAGGATGGCCAGGGTCGGACGCTCTGTCATCACCTGGGACAGCCGAGCCCAGAGCCAGGCCGGAGCGCATGGCCTCCAATCTGACTAGCTCAGGGTTCCAGCAGGCTGAATCAGTCTCAGAGTGCGAGAAAACCTGCTCGCACTTGTTGAACTCATCAAATCGCTCCTAACACTCCATTGGCAGGGAATGTGTTTCTCATCTCAAGCAGGGGTGAAATCTCCCCGTTAGAGTGCTGCAAAGCGGCTGGCTTTGTCATTTCAATACGCAGGTCGGACTCAGCCACGTGGTGCTCACTGGCTACGCCGCCTCCCCACTCAACGGCCAGATCCGGCCAGGCAACGATCCACCATCAGTGTGGCCTAGAAGAAGGGAACAGCCTGCGGCATCGCCTTCCACCGGCTCGACCCGAGTGTTCCAGAGGCGACGGAATCGTCCACTGCCTGGACTGGGCGCTTTCGTTGGGCAGCTACGGGTGCATCGAAAAGCGCCGCCGAGGCGACGCTTGGAGACCCCTTCACCGCCCAACAGGAGCTGCGGGCGGTTGCTTCCATCGTGCATGCTCAGGTAGGAGCGAGGCAAGCTTTCTCCCGAATCAACTCAGCTTTACAAGCTGCGTGTTGATTTGACCCGGCAGATTTCAGAAGGTCACTGCAGCTTCCAGTGTGTTGTGTTTGCTTGCTTGTCAGTCGTCGGCCCTTCTGCCTGTTAGCAGCATCAAGTCGTGATGATGATGAGATTGCGGCATTGCGCGTTTTGTCCTTGGTGACAAGCGGCCTTGCTCAACAGGCTTCTGAGGTTGCGCCAGAAGCCTGTGGCAGCCGGGTGCAGGTCGTCGCCATGGCCCGGCAGTATGTCGCACTGCATCTGCGGGAGGCCATAGGGATGGGGGCAGTTCCCCAGGCTCTTGGCATCAGCCAAACCTGCCTGAATGTCAGCTTTGAACAAGTTCGGGGAATGACGCCAGCTGAGGCCTGAGCCGCGCCATCCATGCCTGCGGTCTGGCCGGCACCGCTGGGGTTGTGGCGCTGTTTGAACAAACCTTTGGCATTGACATGCCGCTGTTCCTGCTCACCTGATGGCGAGCAGAGGATGACCGATGAATCCGGAGGGAGCACCCGGAGCCCGAGGCGTTGGTGCTGCCCACCTGAGGCAGGGGTGTGGTGATGGCTCCTGGACGGAGTTCACGACCCATGCAGCCGGCCGCCAGCATGGGCAAAACGGCGATACCCACGTGCTTCTCAATCCCTTCTGCCCGTTCAGCACCGCCAAGGTGCTGGCCCTCAAGGCCACGGTGTTGCTGCTGCTCACCCTTCTGCTCAAAGCAAGGATGCAGATCGCAACCGGCTCAGCCATCGGCTTCTTCCTGCTGATGCTGCAGACCCTGGTGTTCCTGGCCATCAGCGGCGGCCTTGTGCTCGCGGCAGGTGGAGCAGCGATCTACTCCACCCAGAAGCAACGGCCAGCAGTGAATTGAGGCCATCCCCTAAGCACAACAAAGACCGGAACATGGGCCAGGGGGATTGATCTGCTCAGCCGCCGATGGCCAGTTGCTCCGCCTGGGACACCCGGAACCTGACTCGCGCGAAGCTTGATGCCGTAGCTCAAACCCTTAACAGCAGAACGACGCGAAGGCCAGCCCAGACCGGGGATGCGATCTTGCGTCAAACGAGCTGGAGCCGCTGGGGGGCCACCCTGCACCCCAGCTGAATCTGCCCCTCATCGAGGAGGCGTCCCAGCCTCTGCATCGCTGCCTGCTCGGCCCTGGAGAAGCGACTTTGCTCGCTTAGCAGCCAGTTGACCTCTGCCTGGGTGATCACGCCCGAGCAGAGGCTCTCAAGAAACAGCACGCCAGCAGACAAGGCTTTGTAACGAAGTTGTTACATCCTGGCGGTTCGGCGGGATTGGCGCGAGGCCGCCGCCGCCATTTCCACTCCCAGAGTGCTTGCTGCGCCAGGGATTAACCGGTCGCCTTCGTCGCTTCACGTTCCTTAATAAAGCTTGCCATGATTTCAGAAACGCGTTCTCCCCCGTGTCCACGTCCACCCTTCTCGAGTTGTTTGGGGGCTTCGCGGCTGCGTGCTTCGCCCTCTGGCTCGTCGCCTTAGGCAGGCCATCCTTCAGGTCTGCTCCGCTGGCGCGGTTCACGTCGCTGGCTCCCGCGGTGCGGGCCTATCTGCAGGGCCCCGACCGGCTGGCATCCGTCGGTCTGCTGCTCCTGCGGCTGTGCATCGGCGGGCTGATGATTCACCACGGCCAGGAGAAGCTCGCCGATCCGCAGCAGTTCGCCAACACCTACGTGGCCTCGCTGCACCTCCCCTTCCCGCTGTTCTTCGCCTATGCAGCCGGCTTCTCGGAGCTGATCGGCAGCTGGCTGGTGATCCTCGGCCTGCTCACACCCCTTGGTGCCCTGGCCCTGGGCGGCACGATGACGGTGGCGGCCTATCAGCACATCTCCACCGCTGGCTTCAACATCTACGTGCTCGAGTTGGTGCTGCTGTATCTGGGCGGCAGCTTGGCGCTGCTCTGCAACGGCCCGGGCCGGTTCTCGTTTGATGCCGGCATCGTTCCTGCCTTGCTCGACGACCTCAGTGCGGCCGCTGGCTCTGAGGCGGCTCGCTCCCCAATCGAGGCTGGTGAATTGCGTGCCGTTCCTGTGCCGGTGACTTCCAGCCCCAGGGGGTGAGCGCGTGACTGGTGGCCATTGCACGCTCTCTGAGCTCGCTTCCCCAGGTGGCGGGATTCCTCCAAGGCTGTTGTCCTAACGCGAGATCTGTCGCCATGACCCCACCGTTGATCTTCGTTGTGGCTCCGGCCATGCAGCTGCCTGAAGGCGCCACCTCACTGGAGGCTCTGCAGGCCGCTCAGACCGCGGGGCCGGCCTCCGGTTTCGCCTTGCGGATCTTCAGTCGGGGCGCTGAGCACTCCGAGCTGGGCGGGCTTCCTCTCGATGGCCGACTCACCGGTGAGCAGCGACGCAGCAGCGATGGCACCCAGTTGCTCTGCGACGCCTTGATCTTGCGGATCGAGCCACAGCACCACTGGCTCGGGATCTATCAAGGCGTTCCAGACGATCCCACAAGCCTGCAGTGCCTCGATCGCGTGGCGTTGTGCGAGCTGAGCAATGCCACCTGTTGGTTCTATCCCACTCACGACGGCACTTTTCTGAGCTGGGAGCGTGGCCTTCGCCTCAACCTGCAGCCAGGTTCGATCGCTGATTGCCCCGAGGAGTTGGCTTCGGCGCCCTACGAGCGCAGCAGACTCTCCGTGCTCTGGAGCCAGCTGGGCGACGATGCCAGCCTCACCTGTGTGGGGCTCACCTACGGCGGCCAACGGCTCGACTGGCCGCTTCAATCGCTCAACCCTGAGCCGATGGCCACCTGGGGACGCTTTCGTGTCGACAGCAAGGCCGACCACAGCCCTTTAGTGGAGGACTGTCTGACCCTGTTTGCTGGCTCGTCTCCGGAGTTCTGAGCAGCCAGAGATATTTTGCGGAACCACACGTTCAGCCTTGACGGAGAGAGCCCGACCGCGACAAAGAAAGGTCATCCTTGATAGAAAAATCCGCCACCAGGGATTGCCTGATGGACCACTGAGCAGCGGGTGGCAACTCTCCACAGCGCCAGAAAGATGGGGGTGGAGTCGTACCGCACCAAATGCGGGAACTGTTGCCTCAGCAAGGCAGTGCCGCGCCAGGCGTTGTAATGGGGGATGCGAGGGTTGATGTGGTGGCACACATGGGTGGCCCCAATGCCGTGGTGGAGAAAGTTGAGCACCGGGCCATAGGGACGATCCACCGTCTGCAGGGCACCCTTGGCCCAGGTCCAGTCGCTGCTTTCAAAGTGGGGGATGTCGAGATCCGTGTGATGGAGCCAGGTGTACCCCACCAGCCAGGCGTTGATCACCAGGTAAGGCAGGCCATACACACACAGCACCCGCGCCGGCGACCACTGGATTGCGGCCAGCGCCAAGAGCACCAGCATCGCCAGCACGCCGAGAGTGGAGCGCAGCATCGATCCGCGGAAGGAGTCGGGGAACAGGGGCCTGAGACCCTTGCGGAATCGTGCCCCGAGCCAGAAGTGGGAGGTCGGTGCTCCGTAGTCAGATCCACCTGTCACGCCGAAGAGCAGATAGAGAGGCCAACCCAATAGCAGATGGATCACCAGCGACCGGCTGCCGGAGAGGACCATTCCCTGTCGTTGGTTCATCGCGAGAATCAGCCGACCCGTCCTCGACTCCGCCCGAGGTGGCACATGGGTTTCGCCTCCCTCAAGGTGGTTGCAATGGGCGTGGTGCACGGCATGGCTGCGCTGCCAGCTGAAGTAAGGCACCAGCAGCAGGCTGTGAAGCACAAACCCCACCACGGCCTCGACGCGGCGGTTGGGATGAAAGGCGTGATGGCCGCATTCATGGGCGATGACCCAGCAGCCCATCGCCACGGTGCCGGTGAGCAGCCCGTAGACCAGCCAGAGTGGAGCTGCTCCGGGCACAAGGGGAATCAGGGTGCCGAGTCCATAGGCCAGCAATGACAAGCCAAGGGAGCAGCCCAGGCTGGTCCAGGCCTTGCGGGGGTTGAGGTCAACCAGTTCGGGCGGCAGGGCAGCAAGCAACTCAGCCTTGCTCGGATAGGAGCTGGAATGGATGGTCGAGGAAACGGCGATGGACCGCAGATCTGCAGCACGTTAGGCATCGGTGGACTGGCGCCAATCCGACCCAACCCTGCGCACCACACATTGGTTGACCAACGCGCAGCCATTCACCCCACAGCGCATTGGCGGCTGTGATGCGACATCGTTGGTCCGAGTCCAGGTGACGTTGTTGCCCCTCGATCCCACCACCCTTCGGGCCCTGCCGAGCACGCCAGCGCTGAGCGGAGTGCTCGAAGCCCTTGCCTTCTTTCGGGATCCTGATTTCGCCCGCTCACGCTTCGAGCGCT
>JBILDP010000069.1:0-9565 GCA_044352535.1 Prochlorococcaceae cyanobacterium | reverse complement strand
TCGCGACAGCGCCAGCCCTAACCGCAACCTGGCGCCGATCAGTGCCGGCCTTGATGCGGAGGGACGCCTGAGCGTTGGCGGCTGCGTGCTCAGTGATCTGGCTCGCACCTATGGCACACCTCTGTATGTGCTTGATGAGGCCACCCTGCGGGCCACTTGCCGGGCCTACCGCGAGGCCCTGGCTGCCCACTACCCGGGTGAGGCTCTGGCGCTCTACGCCTCCAAGGCCAACAGCTCCCTCGCCCTCAGTGCCCTGGTGGCCTCCGAGGGGCTTGGCCTCGATGCCGTGAGTGCGGGCGAGCTGCTCACCGCCCTGCAGGGCGGCATGCCGGCCGAGCGGATCGTGCTGCACGGCAACAACAAGAGCAGCGAGGAGCTGGCCCTGGCGGCCGGCCACGGCGTGACCGTGGTGGTCGACAACTGGCGCGATCTGGAGCTGCTGGCCGATCTGGCACCGCAACTCAGCGAGCCGGTGCGGCTGATGCTGCGTTTCACCCCCGGCATCGAGTGCCACACCCACGAGTACATCCGCACCGGCCACCTCGACAGCAAGTTCGGTTTCGACCCCGACCAGCTCGATGCGGTGCTGCACCATCTGGCCGGCTGTGACTGGGCCCGGCTCACCGGCCTGCATGCCCACATCGGCTCCCAGATCTTTGAACTTCAGCCCCACCGCGACCTGGCGGGGGTTCTGGCCGATGCCCTGCAGCGGGCGCGCGCCCTGGGCCATCCCGTGACCGACCTGAACGTGGGCGGTGGCCTGGGGATTCGCTACGTGGTCAGCGACGATCCGCCGTCGATCCAGGAGTGGGTGGGCACCGTGGCCGAGGCCGTGGCCAGCGCCTGCCGGGAGCGGGGCCTGGAGCTGCCGCGGCTGCTCTGTGAGCCTGGCCGCTCCCTGGTGGCCACCGCAGGGGTCACCATCTACGAAATCGGCAGCCGCAAGGAGATCCCCGGGATTCGCACCTACCTCTCGGTGGATGGCGGCATGAGCGACAACCCCCGGCCGATCACCTATCAGTCCCAGTACACCGCCGTGCTGGCGGATCGTCCTGGAGCTGAGGCCAGCGAAACGGTGACCGTGGCCGGCAAGCACTGCGAATCCGGCGACGTGCTGCTCAAGGACGTGGCCCTGCCCCCGGCCACCAGCGGCGACATCCTCGCCGTGCTTGCCACCGGCGCCTACAACGCCTCCATGGGCTCCAACTACAACCGCATTCCGCGGCCGGCGGCGGTGCTGGTGCACGACGGCCAGGCCGACCTGGTGCAGCGGCGCGAGCAGCCGGAAGAGCTACTGCGCTACGACGTGCTGCCCAGCCGACTCCAGCCGGTACCCTAAAAACCAGGGTTAGGGACAAGTTTGGGCGCGCCGTGGCTGAATCCCTGGCTTCGCCTGCTGGACTTCCGCTTTCTTCTAGACCTCACACTGGCCACGGCCCTGGGGGTTGTGCTGCTGGGTCGGGTGCGAGAGCCGCGCACCCTCTGGTTGTTGCGCGGCTACCTGCTGCTGGTGGCCCTGGCCTGGGTGGTGCAGCGTTACGCCAACCTGCCCCTCACCACCAAGCTGGTCGACGCCCTGGTGCTCGCCTGCAGCCTGGCTCTGGCGATTCTCTGGCAGGGTGAGTTGCGCCGGCTGATGGAGCTGCTGGGCACCGGCCGGATCGGACTGCTGTTCGGCAGCCGCAGCCGCGATCAGCTGGCCTCCGGTGCGGTGGCCGTGCTCAGCGAGGCGGCAGGGCGGTTGTCCCAGTGCCGGCGCGGTGCCCTGATCGTTGTCGACCTGGGCAGTGACCTGCGTCCCGAGGATTTTCTCAACCCCGGCATCCCCCTCGATGCCCAGCTGTCGGTGGATCTGCTGCTCAACCTGTTTGCCGCCGACACTCCCCTGCACGACGGTGCGGTGCTGGTGAAGGGCAACCGGATCATGGCGGCCGGAGTGATCCTGCCCCTGTCGCGCCAGGGAATCAACCGCTATGGCACCCGCCACCTGGCGGCACTGGGGCTCACCGAGCGCTTCGATCGCTGCCTGGCGATCGTGGTGTCGGAGGAAACGGGCACCCTCTCGCTGGCCAGCCAGGGCAAGTTGGAGCGGCCGATCACGAGTAGCCGTCTGCACGATCTGCTCAGTGAGGCCCTTGCCTTGCCCGCTGGGCGTAGCGTGGCCAAAGACGCGCCGGACCCCCGCGCATGAGTCGCGCCCTGGCGACCAGCACCAGCTCGCAGCGCCAGCTGCTGCCAGCCGCGCTCGATTCCGCCCGTTTGCCCAGGCACGTGGCGGTGATCATGGACGGCAATGGTCGCTGGGCCAAGCAGCGCAACCTGCCCAGGGTGATGGGCCATCGCCAGGGCGTGGAGGCCCTCAAGAGCACCCTGCGGCGCTGCAGCGACTGGGGTATTGGCGCCCTCACGGCCTACGCCTTCTCCACCGAAAACTGGAACCGCCCGGGCGAGGAGGTGAGCTTCCTGATGGCCCTGTTCGAGCGGGTGCTGGAGCGAGAGCTGCTGGCGCTGGAGCAGGAGCAGGTGAGGATTCGCTTCCTCGGCGACCTGGACCCGCTGCCGGAGGGGCTGCGGCAGCGGATCGCCGAGGCCACGGCCCGCACGGCCGCCAACACCGGCATTCACTTCAACGTGTGCACCAACTACGGCGGTCGCGCCGAGCTGGTGCGTGCGGCCCGCCGCCTGGCCGAGCGTGCGGCCCGTGGCGAGCTCGATCCCGCCCGCATCGACGAGGCCAGCTTCGCCGCTGAACTGCACACCGCCGGCGACTGCGATCCGGATCTGCTGATCCGCACCAGCGGTGAACAGCGGATCAGCAACTTCCTGCTCTGGCAGCTGGCCTATGCCGAGCTGCACATCACCGATGTGCTCTGGCCAGATTTCGACGAGGCCGCCCTGCTGCGCGCCCTGCTCGACTATCAGGGCCGCCAGCGCCGCTTCGGCGGCGTGGAGCCCCGCGCCTGAGCGGCCCCCTCTCTGGCCATCCTGCCCGGCCCCATTTGCCCACCCCCGCCCTCTCCCCTGCCCTGCCCGTGACCAGCAGCATCGCCACCGGCACCCGAGCCGATGGCTCCAGCCGAATCCCCACGCAGCCCTCCACCCGACACGACTGGAGCCGCGTTGAGATCCAGGCATTGCTGGAGCTGCCGCTGCTGGAGCTGCTTTGGCGGGCCCAGGCGGTGCACCGCGAGGCCAATCCGGGCTATCGGGTGCAGCTGGCCTCGCTGCTGAGCGTGAAGACCGGCGGTTGCGAGGAAGATTGTGCCTACTGCCCCCAGTCGATGCACCACAGCAGTGATGTGGCGGGGCGGCCGGAGCTCGATGTGGAGCCGGTGCTGGCCCGGGCTCGGGCGGCGAAGCAGGCAGGTGCCCACCGCTTCTGCATGGGCTGGGCCTGGCGGGAGATCCGCGATGGCGCGCCCTTCGAGGCGATGCTGCAGATGGTGCGGGGTGTGCGTGAGCTGGGCCTGGAGGCCTGCGTGACCGCCGGCATGCTCACCGATCAGCAGGCCGAGCGCCTGGCGGAGGCGGGTCTCACCTCCTACAACCACAACCTCGACACCAGCCCCGAGCACTACGACCGGATCATCACCACCCGCACCTACCAGGAGCGGCTGGAAACCCTGCAGCGCGTGCGCCGTGCCGGGATCTCGATGTGTTGCGGCGGCATCATCGGCATGGGCGAGGGGCCGGAAGATCGGGCCAGCCTGCTGCAGGTGCTCGCCAATCTCGATCCCCATCCGGAGAGCGTGCCGATCAACGCCCTGGTGGCGGTGGAGGGCACGCCGCTCGAGGAGCAGCCGCCTGTGGAGCCGCTGGAGCTGGTGCGGATGGTGGCCACCGCCCGGATCCTGATGCCCCATTCCCGCGTGCGGCTCAGCGCCGGCCGCGAGCAGCTCAGCCGCGAGGCCCAGATCCTCTGCCTGCTGGCTGGTGCCGATTCGATCTTCTACGGCGACACCCTGCTCACCACCGGCAACCCGGATGTGGAGGCCGACCGGGAGCTGCTGGCGGCAGCCGGGGTGCAGGCCTGGCAGTGAGTGGGATGCAGGCTGCTCACCGGGGCCAAGCGGGCGTGCTGGTGGCCGCCTTCTACCGCTTCGCCGCCCTGGATCGCCTGCCGGCACTGCGGGCTGAGCTGCTGCAGCTGGCGGCCGCCGAGGCGGTGCGCGGCACGATCCTGCTGGCGGCCGAAGGCGTGAACGGCACGATTGCCGGACCCGATGCCGGTGTGCAGACGGTGCTGGCGCGACTGCGGCAGGTGGCGGGGCTGGAGCGGTTGGAGGCCAAGTTCAGCCGAGCGGAGGCCCAGGCCTTCCGCCGGCTCAAGGTGCGGCTCAAGCGCGAGATCGTGACCCTGGGGCAGCCGGATGTGGTCCCCTATCTGGCCTCTGGGGTGGGCACCCACGTGCCGCCCCAGCACTGGGATGCCCTGATCGCCGACCCAGACACGCTGGTGATCGACACCCGCAACGCCTACGAGGTGGCGATCGGCACGTTTGAGGGGGCGATCGATCCCGGCACCGACAGCTTCCGCGCGTTTCCCGCCTGGGTGGAGCGCGAGCTCAGGCCCCTGGTGGTGGAGCGGCAACCCAGGGCGATCGCCCTGTTCTGCACCGGCGGCATCCGCTGCGAGAAGGCCACCGCCTACCTGCAGCAGCAGGGTTTTGAAGGCGTGCACCATCTGCAGGGCGGCATCCTGCGCTACCTCGAGGAGATCCCCGAGGAGCGCAGCAGCTGGCGCGGCGAGTGCTTCGTGTTTGACCAGCGGGTGGCCGTGAACCACCGACTTCAGCCTGGCCAGCACAGCCTCTGCCACGCCTGCGGCCTACCGCTCGCCCCCGCCGACTGCCAGTTGCCCAGCTATGTGGAGGGGGTGAGCTGCCGCCACTGCATCGATCGCTTCAGTGACGCTGACCGCGCCCGCTTTGCCGAGCGTCAGCGGCAGATGGAGCGGGCGCGGGACCAGCGCAGCGGCGGTATCCGTGAGCAGTAGAGGGAGTTGAGGATCAACCCTTCACGCCCGACTTGAGCCGTTGGCGCAGTCGTCGGCTCCAGCCAAACGCTGCCCCAACTCCGAGCAGCGGGAGGGGACCCGGGACTGGCTCAACCGGACTTCCGGTAGCGCCACCGAGATCGCGGAAGCCAGGAGAGGTGGCGTACAGCAGATCGGCATCACCGAGATCGCGGACCGTGGTGCTGTCACCGGTGGAAAAATTGGCGATCTCAAAGAACAGGCCATCCCCTGTTGCTGGTGCAAATGGTTGCCCGTTTACGGTGTAACCGTTGCAGTTGTCAGGAGTGTTGCAAAACCGGGTGCCATAGAGCTTGCTGTAGTCGGAGTTGAAAGACAGCTGCAGACCGGAGGCTGTCTGGGTGGCAGTTCCGAATGAAGACCCCTGGAGGGTATTGATTGTCCCCAGATCGCTGTAGACAGCGTTGCTAGTGTTGTTGAGATTGTTGAGGTCTATACTGAAATAGTTGCCATTGCTGGTGCTGCCATAAAGCAATCCTGTATTGGCGTTGATGGCGATATCGCCGAAGAAGGATGCCGGGTAGTTTGGCGAAGCGTAGTCGTTGAGGTTAAAGGATGTGAGATTGCTTCCGGTGATCGTGTTGCCAGTGTAGTCAAAAGTCAGTTGATTGAGGACGGTTGAGGAATTGGGATTGAAATACCAAAGCGCATTGTTGTAGTACGCGGCATTGGCTGGTGTGCTGCTGCCGTTGAGTGTTCGGATCGTTTGAAGCGAGCCAATGCCGGTGGATTGGCGATTCCAGGTCAGGAGGTCGTACGTTGTGGCGCCGGCTGTCTGCTTGTAGAAGAAAAACAGTTGATCCCTGGCGGTGTCGTAGGCAATGCCGTTGGAACCTTCAGTTAAGGACAGGCAGCCTGTTGTGGTGGCGCAATTGCTGTTGGTTAGTCCAGCCTCGTTGGCCAGCTTGTTGGACCGGGTGATCGGATTCACCTCCCAGATGTTGTTGTTATTGTCAATGCCATAGAAAGTGGTGCCTTTCGCCTTGGCTGGCTCTGCGCCCAGCAGCGAGACACAGGCCGCTCCAAGGCAAAGGCTCACCCCTGCCAGGGCCCGCCGAGACCGCTGAATCGGCAAATTCTTTTTATGCATTTGAGCTTGATTGCTGGGAATCTGAGAATGATTGGGTTCCGTAGACATTGGTAGTTGGAGTGCTCAATGCGCGCGCACTGTAAGTAATTTTGCCGGCCGTTTGTCCTGAGTTGAGCGGTCGTCACTTTGCTTGGTGGTCGTGGGGCAGCCGGCGTGTATTGCGTTGCGTTAAATGTGATTTTTGGCGGTTTTTGCGCGATGGCGGCATTCGCTTTTGGTTGGTTTCGCGCCCCTGTTCGTCCCTTGTTCGTGTCCTGGGCTGATTGCTGGCCTGGATTGTTGATCTCGTCGTGCCCGCGCTGTTCGTAGGGTCCGGGGAACTCCCCGGCGGCACGTTGGTCTCCCTCGCGCTCTACAGCTTCCGCCGCTGTCCCTATGCGATCCGGGCCCGGCTAGCCCTGGCCGCTGCAGGCCTGCTGCCAGGCCGTGATCTTGAGTTGCGTGAAGTGAGCCTCAAGGCCAAGCCTCCCGAGCTGCTGGCCGCGTCGGGCAAGGGCACCGTGCCGGTGCTGGTGGCAGCTGGTTCCGCCGATGGTGCCCAGGGGCCGGCGTGGCTGCTTGAGGAGAGCCTGGCGATCATGCGCTGGGCTCTGGAACGCCAGGATCGTGAGGGCTGGCTGGCTGGCTGGAGCGCCGCCGATCGCACGCTGATGGCGGCGCTGATCGCCGAGAACGACGGCCCCTTCAAGCACCATCTCGACCGCTTCAAATACCCCGACCGTTTCATCACCGGCGGTCAGGCCAGCCCAGAAGATGCTGTTGCGCCAGCGAGTCAGGTGTTGCGTGCGCAGCGTGTGAATTCGCAGCATGTGAATTCGCAGCACGTGAAGACGCAGAAGCTGAGTGAGCACCGCCGAGCGGGGCTCGCGATCCTGCGGGGTTGGAGCGCACGTCTCGGCGTCGGCGGCTGGCTGCTGGGCGATCGGCCATCGCTGGCCGACTGGGCCCTGCTGCCGTTTGTGCGCCAGTTCCGCCTCGCCGATCCCGAGGGTTTTGATGCCGAACCGGGGCTGCTGCCCCTGCAGCGCTGGCTCAGCCGGTTTCTCGACAGTGCCGAGCTGGCCACCGTGCTGTCGGAGCCCTGGGCCTCGCGCTCCGTTTGGCGCTCACCCAACTGGCTGTATCACCTGGCTCTCCGCAGCGAGTGGAGGGCGGCCCGCGAGGCGGGCGTCTATCGCCGCTCCACCCGTGGCCTCTCCCTCGACGACGTGGGCTTCATCCACCTCAGCGCCGCCCACCAGGTGGCCGCCACCGCCGCACGCTTCTATGGCGATCTGCCCGCCGCGGATCTGGTGTTGCTGGTGATCGATCCCGCCCAGCTGGCGGATGCCGGTGAGCCGGGTGGGCCAGGGGCGTTGCGCTGGGAGCAGGCCGATCCCGCCCCTGCCGGTGGCGGCGGTGAGCTGTTCCCCCACTGCCATGGCCCCCTGCCGCTGCAGGCGGTGCTGTTGGCTGAGCCGTGGCAGCCATGAGTGGTGCAGCGCGTGCTGCTGCTGGCTTGCCATCGCTCGACGCGCTGGCGGCTGAGGCTGATCGCCGTGGCCTGCTGCTGCGCCTCCAGGTGGGTCGGCCGCTGGGTTTGGCCTGGAGCCTGCGGGTGGGCGTGGCCCGGCGCCTGGCGGGTGGGGACCAGCCCGGATCGGGCCCCCTGGTGCTGCTCGGCGAGCTCAAGGGCTGGGCCCTGCCCACTCCAGCAGGCCTGCGGCTCGACACCATGCGCGTGCAGGGGGATGACACCGCCGCTGTGGGCCCATTGATCTGGGCTGCCACCTTCGCCTGGGCCCTGCAGGCCACCCCTTGCCGCCAGGCCAGCCTGCTGGCGATCCGCGATGGGGAGGATCAACATCGGCGCCTGGTGCGCTACTTCCGCCGGCTGGGCTTTGTGCCCTTGCGGGACCTTGGTTCGGGACCTGCCGACCTGGCCCCACGGTTGATCTGGGGCGGCTCGGGTTTGCTGATGCAGGGCGACGGCGAGCTGGTGCTGCGCCGCTGCCTGCGGCGCCTGGAGCGGCTCCATGGGCTTTGATCCCCGCCGTTGGCAGCCCCCGGCGGCGCGGCGGGCGGGCCCGGGCCGCGGGGTGACCGCCAACGTGGAGACCCTGCTGGCCGAAAACGATGCCCTGCGGCGGGAGGTGCGCAGCCTGCGCCTGCAGTTGGAGGCCCTGCTGGAACACCAGCGGGTCACGGCCAGCCCCAGCCACGGCCTCACCGCTGCCCGACTGGAGCGCTGGGGCAGGGCCATGGCCTGCCATCCCCGCTGGCGGGAGTTGCGGATCGGCCCTCCCGGTGGCCTGCGGGGGCTGATCGATGAGCTGCGCAGCCACTGGTGGAATCCCCAGCTCAGCCTGGAGGAGGAGCTCGATCGCCGCGCCCCCGGGCTGGGGGCCGAGCTGGCCGAGGCCCTGGTCGGCCCCCACAGCCGGGCCCGCTGGGCGGTGCGTGCCGCCTTCGCGGTCTACGGCCCCAGGGCATTGGAGTGGCTGGATGAAGAGCCCCTGCGAGTGGTGGACGAACTGCTGCGCCGGGCCGGTGCCGGTCGGCGGCGTGGCACCCGCACCCAGAACCACAGCCAGGCCACCGATGCCTCTGCCAGCGATGCCCCTGCCGCCGAGGCGCAGGCCGATCCCCGCAGTCAGGCTTTGCGGTTGCTGGGGCTGGAGCCGGGGGCCACGCCCCAGGCGATCAAGCGGGCCTACCGGCGGTTGGCCAAGGCGCATCACCCCGACCTGGGCGGCGATGTGGAGGCCTTCCACCGTCTGGATGCGGCCTATCGGTTGCTGATCGGCTGAGGCTGAGTTCTCCGCACCGTGTTCTGAGACCCAAGTTCTCAGAATTGCCATTGCAATCCAAGGCCCGTGGCCAGGATCGGGGCGCGATCACGTCCATCGGGGTTGAGGATCAGCTGCAGCACCGGCTGCAGGCTGATGGTGCCGTTCACCTGCCAGCTGTAGTTCAGCTCCAGCACGGTTTCGCTGCTCTGGCCTGGATCGAGGCCGGGGCTGAAGCGGCTGCTGCCCACCCCCAGTGCCAGCACATCGAGGGGGCGGCCGGGAAGCACCCCCTGGCTCAGCCAGCCGCCCCCCAGAAACAGCGGCACAGGGTTGGTGTTCCACTCGAAGCCGGCGTTGAGCCCCAGCCAGAGGCGGTTGTCGAGGCCCACCGGCAGGGGCGCCGCCAGGGTGGCGGTGGCGGTGGCCGCCGCATCGAGGTTGCCGCTGGTGCGGTTGTCGATCAGGCCGGTGGCGACCTGCAACAGGGGGGGCGGCAGCTGGCGCTGGATGGTCTGGTTTGCCCGGCTGATGGGGTGCTGCAGTGCCTGGGCGCCTGGAAGCTGGTCGAAGCTCCACTGCACCAGCTGGGTGTGGCCCCTGAGCCGGGGTTGATCCGGCTGCACACCGAACAGGGAAGCGACCTGGTCCATGGGCTCGAGCAGGAAGGCC
>JBILDP010000266.1:0-2771 GCA_044352535.1 Prochlorococcaceae cyanobacterium | reverse complement strand
GGCGTGCTCGGCATCGGCATCCCCCAGGCCACCTCCGTGGCCGACTGCGCCGCCGCCCGCGACGACTACTTCAACGAGAGCGGCCGCTACGTGCCGATCGTGGCCGATGGCGGCATCGTGACCGGCGGCGACATCTGCAAGTGCCTGGCCTGCGGCGCCGACGCCGTGATGATCGGCTCGCCGATCGCCCGCGCCGCCGAGGCCCCCGGCCGTGGCTTCCACTGGGGCATGGCCACCCCCAGCCCGGTGCTGCCCCGCGGCACCCGCATCAACGTGGGCACCACCGGCAGCCTCGAGAAGATCCTGCGCGGCCCCGCCTCGCTCGACGACGGCACCCAGAACCTGCTGGGCTGCATCCGCACCTCGATGGGTACCCTCGGCGCACGCACCCTCAAGGAGATGCAGCAGGTGGAAGTGGTGGTGGCCCCCTCTCTGCTCACCGAGGGCAAGGTTTACCAGAAGGCGCAGCAACTGGGGATGGGCAAATAGGCCACAGGCGCGCTGCGGCACGCGGTTTATCGTTTCGATGTGGGGGCTTTACGGCTCACACACTCCTCACACCCCCGGCCCGGCGCGTCCGGGCCTTTTGTCTTCAGCCGCGATCACGCTTCGGCCGAGATCACGGTCTTCGGCCGAGATCACGGCCTGCAACGCTTCCAGCGGCCGCCTGGTTGGGCCAGGGGAATCTTGCTAGATTCGCCCAAACCCTGTGTCCATCAAGGATGTCCAGCGCAGCTGCGGTCACCGACGCCTCCTTCGAGCAAGACGTTCTCAAGAGCGACGTGCCGGTGCTCGTCGATTTCTGGGCTCCCTGGTGCGGTCCTTGCCGGATGGTGGCGCCGATCGTCGACGAGATCGCCAAGGAGTTTGAGGGGCAGATCAAGGTGTTCAAGCTCAACACCGACGAGAACCCCAACGTGGCCAGCCAGTACGGCATCCGCAGCATCCCCACCCTGATGGTGTTCAAGGGCGGCCAGAAGGTGGACACCGTGGTGGGTGCCGTGCCCAAGACCACCCTCTCCGGCACGATCGCCAAGTACCTCTGAGCCTTCAGCCCTGCCCTCCGACCGTTCCAGCCAGGGACTGAGCCCCCTGCAGGCCCTGGCCCGGGAGCTCGAAGGCCACCCGCAGCGGCGCCAGATCGAGCGCGCCCTGGTGTCGCTGCTGCAGCTCAGCCGGCGCGAGGCCGGTGCCGACGAGTGGCGGCTGGTGAGCGGCGCCCTCGGCGACATCAACGAGGCCCTCGAGGTGTTTCAGCCGCACCGCAACGTGCGCAAGATCACCGTGTTTGGCTCGGCCCGCACCGTGGCCAGCGACCCCTGCTACGCCCTGGCGGAAGAGGTGGCCCGGCTGGCCGTGCAGGCCGGCTTCGAAGTGATGACCGGCGCCGGCGGCGGCATCATGGAGGCCGCCAACCAGGGGGCCGGCTGCGACAAGAGCATCGGCCTCAACGTGGATCTGCCCTTCGAGCAGCATCCCAACCGCTACGTGAGCGGCTGCGACGGCCGGCTGCTGCACTTCCGCTACTTCTTCACCCGCAAGCTCTTCTTCCTGCGGGAGAGCGACGCCATGGTGGTGCTGCCGGGGGGGTTCGGCACCCTCGATGAGCTGTTCGAATCCCTCACCCTGATCCAGACCGGTCGCACGCCGCCGGTGCCGCTGGTGCTGCTGGCCCCCGAGGGCGATCACTTCTGGCGCGGCTGGCAGCGGGAGCTGCGGCGCTTCATGGTGGGCCGGGGCCTGATCTCCCCGGAAGACCCCACCCTGGTGCTGGAGGCGGCCAACGCCGCCGGGGCCGTGGCCCACATCAGCCGCTTCTACCGGGTGTTCAACGCCGCCCGCCTGAGCGAAAACCGGATCGAGCTGGTGCTGAATGTGCCGGTGGTGGGGGAGGAGCTGGCCGAGCTCAACCGCCGCTTCGACGACCTGGTGGATGAGGGCGTGATCCAGGCCAGCGAGACTGTCGACGACGCCGGCCTGCTGCAGCCCAGCCTTCGCTTTCACTTCAACAAGCGCCGCATCGGCCGGCTCTACCAGCTGCTCGATCACCTCAACGGCCTCAACCTGCCGGCCAGTGAGGCCCTCGAACACCCCGCCCAGCGTCAACCCTGCAGCAACGACCCGATTCCATGAGCAGCCTGCGCATCGGCCTGATCGACTACGGCATGGGCAACCTGCACTCGGTGCAGCGGGCCTTCGAGCGGCTCGACGCCAGCCTGGTGCCGGTGCTCGGCGCCGCCGCGATGGCGGACTGCGACGCCCTGGTGCTGCCGGGGGTGGGCGCCTTCGACCCGGCGATGGAGCGGCTGCGGCAGAGCGGCCTGGCGCCGGCCATCCAGCAGTGGTGCGCGGCCGGCCGGCCCCTGCTGGGCATCTGCCTGGGCCTGCAGCTGCTGTTTGAGCGCAGCGACGAGGGCAGCGTCGAGGGCCTGGCCGTGCTGCCCGGCGCGGTGCGGGCCCTGCCGCGCCAGCCCGGCCAGCCGATCCCCCACATGGGCTGGGAGCCGCTGCTGCCGGCCAGCCCCAGCCCGCTGCTGCCGGCCGATGCCCCGGAGTGCTGGGTGTACTTCGTGCACTCCTACGCCGCCGAGCCCAGCGATCCGGGCTGCGTCACCGCCCGCGTGGCCTTCGGCACCACGGCGGTGACGGCGGCCGTGTGGCGCGGCGCCGTGGGGGCCTGCCAGTTTCACCCCGAAAAGTCGGGCCCCCACGGCCAGGCGATCCTGCGGCGCTGGCTGGCCTGGCTGGAGCAGCAATGAGCCTGCAATGAG
>JBILDP010000001.1:0-30713 GCA_044352535.1 Prochlorococcaceae cyanobacterium | reverse complement strand
GCAGGAACTGGGCTTTCCATTGCTCAGCGTGGTGCTGCTGAAACCACACCTGCTGCCAGTGGCGCTGGTCTTCGCGACTGATCTGCTGGGCCTCGCGCAGCGGCCCCTCCAATTCCCCAAGCAGGCTAGTGAGCCCATCCCCATCCAGGGGGGGCTTGCCCTCCAGGTGATTGCGCAGCTGGCGCTGCACCACCAGATCGGCATAACGGCGTATGGGTGAGGTGGCCTGCACATAGGCATCAAGGCCAAGGCTGAAGTGACGTTCCGGCCTGGTGCCGGTGAGTCCGCGGCTGAGGCAGCGCTTGATGGCAGCGTGTCGCACCGGCCCTGGGGGCAGGGCATCGAGTTCGGCGGCAGGTGGCAGCTCGGCCGGCGGCTGGCTGCGAAATGGCAGGGCCAACCCGTGCTGGCGGCCATAGTCCGCCGCCACAGCACCGGCCAGGATCATGGCTTCAGCCACCATCAGCCGTGAAGGGCTGGGTTCAGTGATCTCCAGCCTGGCCTGGTCGCTGTCCTGGCGGATCCGTCCTTCTGGCTGATCCAGCAGCAAGGCGCCGCGGGCCACACGCCAGTGGCGGCGCAGCAGCAGCAGGGTGTGCAGGTCGGCCAGGTCGGAATCAGGTGGAGGGGCCAGCTCGATCAGCTCGTCGGCATCGGCATAGGAGAGCCGATAGATGGGCTTCACCCAGCTGGGGGTGAGGCCACTGGCCTGAACAGCCCCGTCGTTGCTGAGCTCCACCCATAGGCTCCAGGCGGCACAGCGATGCCCGGCCCGCAGACTGAAGGGACCGCTGGCAAGTTCCAGCGGAAACATCGGCAGGTTTCCGCCGGCCAGATACAGGCTGGTGGCACGTCGGCGGGCCTCCAGGTCGAGCGGCGAGCCCTCTGCGACCAAGCGACCCGGATCAGCCACGTGGATCCAGATCCTCGCTCTGCCGCCGTCGAGCGTCTCAAGGGCCAGGCCATCGTCGATGTCGAGCGTGTCTTCGTCGTCGATCGTCACCGAGCGCAGGGCGGTGAGATCACGCCGGGCCCCATCACCAGGGCATGGTTGCGTGGCCATCGCCAGCAGGAGTTCGGCCTCCGCAAGCTGTTCGGCTGAGAAGCCCAACTGCCAGCTGCTGTGGCTCAGGGAGGGCAGATGGTGGGCGTCCCAGAGGCCCAGGTCGAGCAGCAGGTGGCGAATCGCGCCGCTCTCAACGGCGCAATGGGCTTGCTGTAGCCCTTTCAGCAAAGGGGCGGGCAGGGGATCGCTGCAGTCACCCGCGGCCCAGCAAAGCAATTGGCCCAGGTCGGCCTCGGCCGTTGGGGTGCGCTGGTGCTGCTGGAGTGGCTGGCGCGCCCGTAGAGCGGCATGCCAGGCCTGCTGCTCCTGGTCCTGCAGGATGTGGCGGCGGCGCTCCTGCCGCAGCCGGCGCAGTTCAGCGAGCGGTCGGGCACTGATCAGCCCCTGTCTGAGCCGAAACCAGTCCTGGTTGCCTTCCAGCCAGCACCAACAGGCCGCCAGCTGGGCTGCGCCCGGCTCCGGACTCAGCAGTTCGGCCCACTCCAGCAAGGGGAGCCCGTCGGCTTGATCGCGCAGCAGCAGCCACGCGGCGGCCCGGTCGCGGGCGGGGGGCAGATGGGCAGCCAGCGCCTCCAGCGAAAAATCCCAGGGGGGCTGACCCAGGCGCAGGGGAGGCGGCTGATCCAACAGAAAACCCGCCAGCAGGGCGAGCTGGCGGGCTGGAACAGACACGCGTTTGCCAGAGTTGCCCAAGGCGACGACCGCACGACTGCCTTCCAGGGAAAGCACCACGCCGAGCTGGGGATGTCCACCCTCACGGAGGCCGACCAGATCACCGCTGCGGAGGTGGGGTGTCGCCAGGGCCGTCAGCCCTCGGGATTCACGAAGGGCAGCAGAGCCACGATGCGGGCACGCTTGACCGCATTGGTGAGGTCGCGCTGCTGCTTGGCGGTGAGGCCGGTGAGGCGACGGGGCAGGATCTTGCCTCGCTCAGTGATGAACTTCTTGAGCAGATCGACATCCTTGTAGTCGATCGGATCGCCTGGCTTGATCGGCGACAGGCGCTTCTTGAAAAAAGAGCTGGTCATGGGATGGAACGGAGCCTCGAATGGGGAAGAGCGATGCCGCTAGGGGCGAACAGGAGCCAGGAACAGGAGTGATGAACCCAGGGGGTTCACTTGATCTCCTTGTGCACAGTGGCTTTGTTGCAGTGCGGGCAGAACTTCTTCAGCTCGAGCCGTTCGGTGGTGTTGCGGCGGTTCTTCTCGGTGGTGTAGCGGGACACACCGGGAGACCGCTTGGCGGGGTTGGACCGGCATTCGGTGCACTCAAGAGTGATCACGATCCGGACGCCCTTGTTCTTAGCCATGAAGGACGTTGCGCCGCTTGTGCGATGCGAATGGACAAGCATCCACCCTACCTGTCGACGTTCCCTCCTCCGGCCTGCTCTCCGGAGCGGATCCGTAGGATCGCCCCGTAATGATCCAGGCGTGGCATGCGGGTTTCGCTCCAGTGGTTGCAGGAGCTGGTGGCGGGCCCGGCCGATGCCTTCAACCCAGAGGTGCTGGCAGAGCGCCTCTCGATCGCTGGGTTTGAAGTGGAGGGGATTGAGGATCTGTCGGCCCAGGCTGCCGGTGTTGTGGTGGGTCGGGTTGAAGCCAGGGAACCTCACCCCGATGCCGACAAGCTCAGCGTCTGCCAGGTGCGCGTGGGCGACGGTGAGGTGCTTCAGATCGTGTGCGGTGCTGCGAATGTGCGCGCCGGCATTCACGTTCCAGTGGCCTTGGTGGGAAGCACCCTGCCAGCGGTGAACCTCACGATCAAGCCGGCAGAGCTGCGTGGCGTGGCCAGCAGCGGCATGATCTGTTCGCTGGCCGAACTGGGTCTGGCCGACAGTTCTGATGGCATTGCCATCCTGGATGAACTCCTGGACCCTGTGCCGGCTGTGGGCACTCCTGTGGGCCCGAGCTTCGGCCTCGACGACCAGGTGCTGGAACTGGCGATCACGGCCAACCGCCCAGATGGTCAGTCCATGCAGGGGATTGCCCGCGAGGTGGCGGCACTGGTGAACGGCCAGGTGATGTTGCCCGCCGTTCCGGCCCTTCCCACTGCCCTGCCGATGCCGGTTGCCGCTGAAGCCCAGCGTGCGATGGATCAGGGCGGGCTCTTCTCGATCACGGCTCTGTCTGGCCTTTCGGTTGCGCCGTCGCCACTGTGGCTGCAACGCCGGCTGCAGAAAGCCGGTATCAGGCCGATCAACAACGTGGTGGATATCACCAACCTGGTGATGCTGGAGACCGGCCAGCCGCTCCATGCCTACGACCAGCAGAGCCTGGCGGAAGCTGCTGCCACACCGGAGATCAGTGAGCTCGGGCTACGTGCGGGCCGAAGCGATGAGCCGTTCACCAGTCTCGACGGTGAAGAACGGCGCCTCGACGATGCCAACCTCGTGGTGACCTACGCCGATCGTCCGATCGCGCTGGCCGGTGTCATCGGTGGCCTGGCCGAAGGGGTGCAGGCCACCACCACGGCCATCTGGCTGGAGGCTGCGGTGTTTGCTCCCCAGCAGGTGCGTCGTTCGGCACGCCAGGCGGGTTTGCGCAGTGAAGCCTGCAGTCGGTTCGAAAAAGGTCTGCCAGTGGAATCCACTCTCGACGCTGCAGACCGGGCCGTGCAGCTGCTGCAGGATCTCTGCGGCGCCGAGGTGCAACAGCGCTGGCTTCACAGTCGGCCCCACAGCCCGCGCCAGCCTTTGTCGCTGCGTCGCGATGCTCTGCTCAATCTGCTGGGCCCTGTGCAATTGGGTGATGAGCCGTGTGACCTGCCCGATGCACGCATTGTGCAGACCCTTGAAGCCATCGGTTGTGTTGTTCAGGCCGACGCGGATGGCGAAGGCTGGACGGTGCTGCCTCCTCCATCACGTGCCATCGATTTGCAGCGCGAAGTGGACCTGATCGAAGAAGTGGCTCGCCTGGTGGGCTACGACCAGTTCGCCTGCCATCTGCCTGACCCGATCGAGCCCGGTGGTCTCACGCCCACGCAGCAGGCCGAACGGCGCCTCCGCCGGAGCCTCTGTGCCGCGGGGTTGCAGGAAGCCTGCAGCTTCTCGCTCATGGCTGCGGCACCAGGTCGGCTGTCGCTTGCCAACCCGCTCCTGGCGGATTACGGCCACCTGCGCGATGAGCTGCACAGCGAGCTGCTGGCGGCGGCCAGGCGCAACCTGCAGTCTGGGCAGGCCGGCTTCTGGGCCTTTGAGATCGGTTCGGTGTTCACGGCTGCCGATCCCGAGCGCAGTGAGCTGCTCCTGGCCGGGGTGATCTGCGGAGCCCGCAGGGCCGAGATCTGGAGCAGCTCCGGCAAGCCCCAGCCACCCAGCTATTTCCAGGCGCGTGGCGTCCTCCAGCAGGCTCTCGCCGATCTGGCTCTGGCGGCGGAGGACCGTCCCCTGCGCAATCACCCACTGCTCCATCCCGGCCGGGCTGCAGAACTCGTGTTGGAAGGCCGTCCCCTGGGATGGTTTGGTCAGCTTCACCCGCAGAGGGCCGCAGAGCTCGATCTGCCTGAGCACTGCTATCTGTTCCAGCTCGCCGTCGAACCTCTGCTGGTGGCCGCCACCCGTCGTAATCGCTGGCAACCGGCCTTCATCCCGTTTGCCACGGTGCCGGCCTCGGAGCGGGACTTGGCCGTGGTCGTGCCGGTTGAGACCACCTGCAGCAGTCTCCTGCAGGTGATCCGCAAGGCTGGCAAGCCACTGCTGGAGCTGGCTGAGCTGGTCGACCGCTTTGAGTCGGAGCAGCTCGGCGAGGGGCGCTGCAGTCAGGCTTTCCGCCTCCGCTATCGCGATGCACGCCGCACCCTGACCGACGAGGACGTGGAGCTTTGCCACACCCGTGTGCGGCAGGCTCTTGAGCGTCAGTGCGGTGCGGAGCTCCGCAGCTGAGCCTGCAGAGTTTGCCGCACCAGCAGCAGCTGATTTGGGTCAGTTGATGGTCAGGCCAGGGCGTTCTTGCGGTGCAAGACGGCCAGGGTTTCCACGTGGCTGGTCTGGGGAAAGAAATCGATCGGTTGCACTTCCTCCAGGGTGTATCCCCCCCGTTCCGTCAGCAGGCCCAGGTCCCGGGCCAGGGTGGCCGGGTCACAACTGAGGTAGAGCAGCACCGGGGGTGGGGATGCCAGCACCACGGCCAGTGTTCTGGGATCCAGTCCTTTCCGTGGCGGATCCACGAACAGCACGTCGCTCCCTGGCAACTGGTCAGCGAGTGCCGCATCCACATCCACGGCGTCAAAGCGACAACGCTCACTGAGCTTGTTCTTGTCCGCATTAAGACGAGCCAACCGCACGGCCTCGGGGTTGCGTTCCAGTCCCCGAACCTGCCAGCCGTCGCGGGCCAGTGGCAGGGAGTACGTGCCGATCCCGCAGTAGGCGTCGACCAATACGCCAGCACCACGACCACCTCGCAGACGCTGCAGTGCCTGGCTGAGCAGGGGCACAACCCGCTCCGCCTGACTGGTGTTCACCTGAAAGAACGTGTCCGCCCCGATGTGCAGTCGCAGGCCCGCAAAGTCTTCTTGAACCCAGCCACGCCCGTCCACTGTGCGCGTGAACTCACCCATCAGGGTATTGGTGGGTCTTGGTTGCAGGTTGAGGCAGACCCCTACGAGGCTCGGCCAGCGCTCCATCCAGCGACTGGCGAGTGCGTCCAGATCCGGAAGGTTGTCGTGGCTGCTGATCAGTGTGATCAGAAGCTCACCAGTGCCCCTGCCCACCCGCAGGGCGAGGTGCCGCAGTCCCCCCTCTCCCATGGCATCGGGACTGGCCGGCCAGCCACTCCTCTCGAGATCCTGTTTGAGCGGTGCGATGAGAGCATCGAGGCGCGGGTCGAGCACCGGACACCGATTCATGTTGACAATCCGGTGACTCCCGCGCCGGTAATAGCCGGCGCGGAGCAGCCCCTCGTTGGTGCGCTCAACTGGAATCACCGCCCTGTTGCGGTAAGCCAGGGGTTCGGGTGCCGCCAGGATGGGCCGCACAGAGGTGCGGAGATGGCCGATCCGCTCCAGGGCGTCAACCACCACTTGTTGCTTCCACTGGCTCTGGGCCTGGGCTGACCAGTGCTGCAGGCTGCAACCACCGCAGCGCGCAGCCAGAATGCAGGCAGGTCTGCAGCGTTCCTCACTGGGCTGCACGACCGCCACCAGCTCCGCCAGCCAGTGCCGCCTGGCGGGATGGCTGAGCTTCACGCGCACCACTTCACCAGGCAGAGCACCCGGAACGAAGCAGACCTGTCCCTGGGGCAACCGGCTCACGCCTTCAGCGCGATGGTTCAGTCCGGTGACCACGAGCTCCAGCTGGTCGCCAGGTCGCGGGGAGGTGGATGCAACGGCAGACACCATCCCAGAGCGGCAGCTGGTCTGACCCTAGGCGTGCAAAGTGCCGTTACACCTTGCCGATCGAGGCTGGGATGGAGACTCACACTCGATAAACTGTCAGGGGTGTAGGACCGCTGCAATGAGCGTCGTTCGGGATCTGATCCTCCAGGCAGACGACCAGCTGCGCTATCCCACGGGAGGCGAGCTCCGCTCAATGGTGGAGTTTCTCAGCGGCGGTGCCAGGCGACTGGCGGTGGTGAGAATCCTCACCGACAACGAGAAGAAGATCGTCGACGAGGCCGCCAAGCAGCTCTTTTCACGCAAGCCCGAATACGTGGCACCAGGCGGTAATGCCTATGGCCAGAAACAGCGGGCCCAGTGCCTGCGCGACTACAGCTGGTACCTCCGCCTGGTCACCTACGGAGTGCTGGCCGGCAGCACAGAGATGATTCAGCAGATCGGACTGGTCGGCGCACGTGAGATGTATAACAGCCTCGGCGTGCCGATGCCTGGCATGGTGGAAGCGATGCGGACGCTCAAAGATGCTTCCATTGCCCTGCTCAGCACTGAGGAGGCCAGCCTTGCTGGACCCTATTTCGATTTCTTGATCCAGGGCATGCAGACCCCGACCTAGTCGTGCCGGCACCAGATCCTTCCATCCGGTTGCGCTTGTCGCAGCCGGTTTTTTTTGTGCGACACATGTCGTGTCCAGCATGAGACAAGAGCGTGCTGGCCCGTTGCTGTTGGGTGCTCTCTAAGTGCGAACCGGCCGTTCGGGCGCCACTGGCCGAACGACCGCAGGCCGTCGTTTCAGAGTCTCACTTTCGACTAAAACTGCGTCTTGGTATCAGTCGCAATCAGGATAGATCGATTGTCGTCCGAGCCCGTGGCTCGCGATTCGCTCAGGCAGTTTTTGCCATTGGCTGCAGAGCTGCTCAGCAGACAGGACACCACTGCACAAATTGGCGAAGTGCAACGAATCACCGGTCGCACCCGCAGAACATCTCATTTATCCCACGCAGGACACAATCTTCGTCTAGCAGAGAGCACAGAGTGAGACCATCGAAGCCTTTCTCTTCTCCCTGGTCGCACTCCGCAGTACCCCCCCCCCATTCGGGTGCGCCATCGCGTTTGAGGCCCCTTGATCACCCTGAAAGCAGCCCCGGGACTGGGCGGAGATCAGATGCTCACCAGGCGTACCTGTGTCTTGGGCAGGTGCGCAGACGTCTAGACCTAGTTAAAGATTGGGTTTTGAAGCAGCAAATGCGTTTGGCCAAGGGCTTGGACAATTGCCCTGATCTCTGTTTGTAGCGATCTAGGCCCGTGCCACCACACACAGTCATGCAACAACAGCAGTGGAGTGCTGCCGGCAAGGCAGTTGAAGAAGGCCAGGCCAGCATCCATGCACCAGCGATGCCAGAAGAGTCCGAGCGAGGGCGGCAGCCAGGCGCATTAATCTCACTAGCATCCAGCTTTTGGTCCAGGAGCTATTCAGAAAAGAGACTAGTGATCCTGGCCGAAGCACTGCTTGCTCGCCCTTCTGCCGGTGATCCTCGCCCGGATGATTGGACTCTCATGAGACCCATCAATCCTTTCTAGGGTCTCACTCCCGCCCTGGCTTGAGTCCCGTTTAGGCTCTCTATTGAGACCCATGCAACAAGCTCAGCTCGTTCGGTAAAGCTCTTTCAGTAGCTGGTAAGCCTCGTTCAGGCGACGCATGGTCTGGTCGCATCCTCCCGAATCGGGGTGATTGGCCAAGGCCATTTCCCTGTAAGCGTCGCGGATCTGAGCCAGCGTCAACTTCTGGCCTGCGGCGGTGGGCAGATTGAGCAAGCGCAGTGCGCCATGCAGCGTCATCGTGTTGGCCAGGGTTTCAAACGACATCCCGCGTTTGCGTCGCCGGAAACGCTGCACAAATCGACGGATCAGCGTGGGTTGGCGAAGCTCCAGGGTGTTGGCACTGAAGGGATCCTCCAGCACTCCGGCCATCACCATCACGCGTTCAAACGTGGCAGGTCCGATCGACCAGTGCGATGAAAGACGCTGCATCACACTGCTGGCGAGACTCCAGGTGAACGGTCTCCCTTCACTCAGATCACTGTGGGGCCAGATGTCCTGCGCGATCCACACCATGGCTGCCTCCAATACAGCCTCACCGGGCGGACTGCCATAGATCTCCTGCCAATGGGAACCGGCCTGCTCCAGGGCACGTTCGAGCAGATCTGTGCTGAGTTGGGGTAGAGGGTCGTCCTGAGCACCTGCGCGGGAGCCAGGCTGCAGACTCTGCTTGAGTTGGGTGGATTGCCTGCGCACGAAGCCCGGCAGATCGATTCCACCACTCCGTTTTCCCGAACTTGATTGCAGCATGACGGGATCGTCATCACTGCCTTCGAAGTCACACACCAGCTCGCCGCTGCCATCCTTGCGAAGCAGGACCAGGGCCCCCGTTGGCTCGGGTGCGATCGACGGATTTTCAGGATCTCCGCTCGTGCCGGCATCCTCCGGACCAATATCGAGGTCTTCAGATTCATCGCTGCTGAAAATCTCATCGAGCAGGCGCTCAAGAATGTCGCCCCTGTTGCGAAGACCCCACTCGGCCTTGAGCGAATCAATCCTTTCGAGCCACTTTTCAGGCAGCTCCAGACTCACACGTCTGCGGCGAGCGCCTGGATCTTCAGTCACGGGCGTGTTCGCAGAGCTGCATTCTCAACGCTGTTGCTGCTGGCGAAGCTGCTGTTGCTGGGCCTCGAGCGCTTGTTGGTAACGCTCAAACAACTGGACTGCGACAGGTGACTTTGTCGCCCTTGGCGACACTGGTGACCTCTGAGGTTGCAGAGGAGCAGTGCCCATCGGGCGGATCGGCGGCTGGTAGGGGAGTTCCGATGGAGGCAGCAGAGCCGCTGCGCCGATCTCCGGCGTGACAGCTGGTGGTGGTGCCATCGGTCTGCGTGAGACAGGAGCGGCTTGCACCGGAGCCACACCGATCGTTGCCGGTGGAGCGGGAGCCACAGGTCTGGATGGTCGTGCTTGGTTGAGACGGGCAAGTTCCACCCGTTCGGCATTCGACTGCACCCGCGCCAACTGGCTGGCGGGCACCACGCTCAGAAGATGCCCCGGGGTTGCATCAGCGGGATAAACCATGCTCACCCTCACCGGATTCACCACACCTGGCTTGAGGTTGAGGGTGGTCAGCGCCACACTCTGTCCGGAGCGCAGGCCTACGTGCATCTCCTGCAATCCATCATCAGTACGCACCTGCATCGAACCGCGGAACGCGGTGAAGGGCCTCAATCCTCCTGCCGGTACGGGATGGCTCATCACCAGCTCATAGGGTCCGTTGCCGACAAGGTTCAGGTCAACGTCAAAGCGCACCCCATAGGTGCCCACATTGTCGAGTGAGGAATCCAGCATCCGGGTGGCCAAGGGGTTGACCTGCACTTCACGCGTACCGAAATGGTGTCGGTTGGTGCTGGTGAATGGCACGTGCAGGGGGCCCTGTCTGTTGAGGTCGTGCTTGAGCTGCGCCTGGTAGCTATCACCAATGGCCACACCTCCCACGCGCGAGAAGATCTGGCGGTTATTGATTTCAGCGATGCGTCTGAGATAGACCCGACCTGGTGCCAATCGCCCTGAGTCCAGCACAGCCACGATGTCGGCATCGCTGTTGGGATTGCTGGCAGCGACAACGGCCATCTGAAATGGTCCATCACTGCGACCCTTCAGGAGGGCATTGGCAATGCCGAGAGCTGGCACCGGCTTCTGAAACAGGACAACCCTGCTCCGGGGTGGCAGGGTGATGGCATCATTCAGCCTCGAATCGAGACGTCCACGCAGCATCTGAACAGCTGTGGCGTCTCCCGGACCGGTATTCCAGGGGCGTGGCCCAAGGGGTTTCACGCCCATCAGATTCTCGGCCAGGTAGGGCGCTTCAAAGCTGTTGCGCACGGCGCCTTTCTGGAACTGGATCCGCACCGGCTTGTTGCCTGGATTGATGAAGATCAGCCCCAAGGTGAGCTCTGTGCGACGGCTTCCCGGGGCAATCTGGCGACGATAGGGAGGCAGGTATTTGTGATGCATGTGCACACCGAACTCACCGTTGAAGGTGTATTCGGCATTGCGCAGCCACACGCCTGTCTCGGCCATGGCTGATCCGGGGGCCGTGTTGATCAGGATCCCCGGTCCTTCAACCTCTTCGGGCTGGTTGGAGTGCAGCACTGGCACCTTGTTGAAAGTGCCGTTCAGGGGGCGGGCCTCCTGGCCCGCCATCAGGGCCACGTAGGCGCTGGCGGATGGGGCCTGGGCCACTACAACCGCCAGCAGCAGGGCGATGGGAGCCGGGCGCATGGCGGCGATCCTTCCAGCTGATCTCAAACTGCGTCTCCTGGATGGCTGATCTGGACGATCATGGCGTGGTGTGCTCGCAGCCCTGGGAAACCCTGGATCCCCCAAGGCAGGAGCTGATCTGGAGGGAGGCTCTCGGTCTCCCGTTGTCGGTGGCTAAAACCAACGTGTTGGCAGCATTTTCCCATGTTCCCCCCTTTCTGTGGCTGCAGCGACGCGGGCACCTCTGGCGATGCCCTGCAGCGTCATCAGCAGCGCAAGCTGAGGATGCTGCGCTTCTGGCGTGACGGCCTCGAGCGTCAACTGGCGGCGATTGATGCCGCGATCAACACGCTGCAACACCAGATGCAGCGCGATCAGGACTCAGGTTCGTCGAGCTGAGCATCTGACGCAGCTCCTCCAGTCCCCGGTGCAGTCGACGCTGCACTGTCATCGGACTCACGTGCAGCCGGCAGGCGATCACCCGGTAGCTGCGCCCCTCCAGCACCACCTGCCGCACCACCTCCCGGATCGGCGGTGCCAGCTGGGTGAGTGCCTCGATCGCTCTGGTGTCCCCCGCCTGCTCGGCCGGTGCGCTCCTGCTCCTCGCCAGATCCAGCTGCTCGTGATCCAGGGGCAGAATCGTCGCCAGCTGGCCGGCCTGCTGCAGTTGCTGCCACTGTCCGGTGCTGATCCCCAGGCCCTCACACACTTCGCGCGGGTTGGGCTCACGACCATGCGACAGGAGCCAGTTGCGACGCAGCTGTCGCAGCTGCTGCTGGCGCTCAGTCAAGCGTCGCGGCAGTCGCATCACAGGTGCCACGTCTCTGAGGTAGTGGAGGATGGCTCCCCGCACATGAGGTTTGGCGAATGCTTCAAACGGTGTGCCGGAGGCCCGGCTGTACAGCTCTGCGGCCCGTAAGAGCCCCAGCAGCCCCACCTGGATCAGATCATCGAGTGGCTCCCGGCAGAGGCGGGCGTAGTGGCAGGCCACAGGCCTCACCAGTTGTTGATAGCTGCTCACTCGCCGGTTTCGCTGCATCTGGGCGGCGGAGAGCTTCTGAGTGGTCATGACGCACAAATCGGACACATGGGGGATCTGGTTTCTTTTCCCCCTGAGCTCCAGCTAGGTCCTGTGTGTGCCGATCAAGCAACCGTGAAACCACGGAACCGCTGAGCTCCCGCCTGATTCACCTAGCGCATTGGCAGCTCGGACCCGCCAGCAGGCCAGGCTGCCTGCTGCAAAAGGAGCCAGGGCCCGTGCTGTTGCAGCCATGGCATCGAGGACTGCTCGGTAGCCAGGAGATAGCCCGCGAAGGCCAGGGCATTGAGGCTGAAGCCGGCGCAGTGTTCCTGACGCCGCCGCACGGTGAGGAACCAGTCGTCGTCGAAGAGCAGGTTGTAGGGATGGGTGGGCTGGGGATCATGGTGCGGATTGCCCAATCCCAGCTGCTCCGCGTGGCGCAAGTAGAGCGATTCCAGCTCGATCGCATCGCCGGGATCACGCCGCGGGCTCAGTGCGTAGGCCCAGGGCCATGGGCGGGCGCCGCTGCTGAGTTGCACCTGCAACCTCCCCGCAAGCGGGCAGGAGGGTTCACCATCTGCTCTTGGCAACAGCTGCAGGTGGCGATGGGGTTGGCTGGCGCCGGCGGCGGCACAGCTGTTGAAGAACCACAGGCCGCCAGAGTCCTGCGCCAGCTCACTCACGGCCTGCCAGTCGTTTGCGCCCAGCCAGCCGGCCTGCGGCTGCCAGCCGGAGGTGATCACCAGCAGATGGCCAGGCTGAACGGGAAATTTGTTGAGCAGCAACACGTGTCCGGCCCCGAGCCGCGCGACCTCCAGCTCCCGCTCCCATGGCAGAAAAGGGTTCGGTTTCGGACCACCTGAGCGCAGATGTTTGGGCGTGCGACTCAACAGACGGCGCAGCACGAACGGCGACAGCTGGTGAGCCTCCACCACCTGGGTGGTGAGCGGAACAAGGGCCCCCAAGGCCTCAGCCTCAGCACTGCGAGCCAGTGCTGCACGCCAGTAGCTTTCAGCTCGCACCGGAACGCAGGCGGGCGAGGGAGGCTCCGGGGTAGTAGCGACCCAGGATCTGGTTGTAGCGGTAACCCTGCTCGGCCATCGCCTGCGCTCCATGCTGGCTCATGCTGGCCCCCAGATGACCGTGAGCCTCAAGGGAGATCTGACGATTGGCGGCGTAGAGGCTCTCGACGATCGCGCCCTGGTAACTCAGGATCAGCCCCGTGGTGCTGCTCGCGGCCTGCCGGGTTCGTTCCACTACGGACGACAGGCCCCGGTACGCCTGCCAGCGGGTTGTGTCACCCAGATGCCAGTGGCGATTGGCCGGCCTTGCCATATGGGCAAGGGCGTAAGAGCGCGCAGCCACGGCCTGGGCCCGCAGCGCCTCCATCGACCAGCTGCTCGGCATCTCCGCCCCCACCACCGAGCTGATGTAGTCCTCAAGCGAGAGGTGGTTGACCACCCTCAGCCGTCCACCCTCGTTGAGCAGCCGCAGCCGACCGCTGTAGGGCCGGCCATTCACCAGCAAGGCCCCTGCTGAGGCCTGGAGCCAGGCCTCAGCAGCCCGATCCAGGGCTTGGCTCACCGCCACAGGCGCTCCAGCCCCCCCCTGCTGGAGCAGCAGTCCGTCCCGACTGATCACCTGCCAGGGAGCGGTGGCACTGAGCTGCGGGCTTTCACCCGCACCCATCAGGGCCACGCGGATTTCGAGATCTGGGGCTCCGGCTGCGGCCGGCTCGGCAAGTCCTGCTCCCACTGGGGCCGACTGCCCTTCTGCAGCGAGGCGCTCCGCCTGCACACGTCGCAACCCCTCGGCCTCCTCCCTGGTGTCGACGGCTTGCGGAGCGGCCATCAGGGCATCGAGGAGAGCGCCCTGGGCGGCTCCGTAGGGCTTCGGGGTGAGGCTCTGGGCAGTGAACCCCACAGCTACGGCAATCAAGGCCACAGGGCCCGCCACCAGCAGCTGACGCGGCAGCCCTGCAGCCAGCCTCAGCCCAGTAAGGCGAGCCAGCTGGAACCGGCACGAACTCCGGAGGTTTCTGGGCAGCTGCCGAATCCAGGCAGATGCAAGCTTCCGTCCCACAGCAAATGGCCCGTACCGCTCAGCCGGATCATGCCTGAGGATGCCGCCTCGCAGACCATTCCGCCAGGCCGGGATGAGCATTGCCAGCCCACCACCTGTTGGCGCCCCAGTCGCTCCTGCCAGTAGGGAGCCACCAACGCATGGGCTGAGCCCGTGACTGGGTCCTCTGGGATCCCCAGGCCAGGGGCAAAGAAGCGCAGCTGGTAGTCGGCAGGGCGCCCCATCAGCCTCGGATGGGGCTCGCCCCCCAGTGCCTGCATCAGAACCCAGCCCTGGCGCTCAGGAGCTGGCAGTCGTTCGGGGGGCAGGACCAGTCGCTCCAGAGCAGCCGATGGGCTCAGCAGGGCCACCCTGTATCCCAGCTCGCTGGTCCAGTAGGCCTGCGGCGCCTCGCCCAGCAGAGCCTGGAGCAGATCCTGCGCATCCTGAGGTGGATCCAGGGGCTGGAGTCCGCTGCTGGGCAACTCGATCGCGCCTGAGCCTGGATGGGTGGCATCCAGGCGCACGGGCAGAGGCCCGCTGCGACTGAGGAGATCCAGCTGCTGGCCAGCAGCCAGTTCCCCCCAGTGGCCAAGAGCCAGGAGGGCGGCCAGGGTGGCGTGGCCACAGAGTGGCACCTCGCAGGTGGGGGTGAACCACCGGAGCAGCCACTGCTGGTTGGCCCGCAGCAAAAAGGCCGTCTCCGACTGATTCAAGCTGCGCGCAACCGCCTGCAACTCAGGATCACCGAGGGGCTCCTCCAGCCTCACCACTGCTGCGCCGTTCCCCTGGCAGGGGCGCTCGGCGAAGGCCTCCACCAGCAAGGCTGGCAGTCTCATTGGCCGACCTCCGCGAATTCGGATTTCAGATTTCGCTGCATCAACGCGCCAGCGGCCTGCTGGGGCGTTGTGCGCCCATCGAGCACCTGCACCACCTGGGTGCAGATGGGCAGGCTCCAGCCATGGCGCTCAGCCAGGCCAAGCGCAGCCCGGGCCGTGCGCGGCCCCTCCACCGTGGCCCCGATTCTGGCTTCGGCAGCCCGCGCGTTGAGACCCTCGGCGAGCAGCCTGCCAAAGCTGTAATTGCGACTCAAGGGGCTGTTGGCGGTGGCCAGCAGATCGCCCAGGCCGGCAAGCCCATACAGGCTGCTGCTCCGCCCGCCCATGCCGGCCAGGGCAACGCCCATCTCAGCCAATCCACGGCAGAGCAGCGATGCCTTGGCATTGCTGCCCAGGGCCAGCCCGTCGCACATGCCAGCGGCCACCGCCATCACATTCTTGAGTGCACCGGCCACCTCGGTACCGAGCGGGTCGTCGTTGGTGTAGAGCCGAAGCGTGGGCCCGCTCAGGGCCGCCTGCAGCTGCCCCGCTAGATCCAGATCGCTGCTGGCCAGCACGCTGGCCGCGGGCAGCCCCCGCTGCAGCTCCGCCGCCAGGTTGGGGCCACTGAGCACCAGGGCAGGCACGTTCGGCAACTGGCGCTGCCAGAGCTGGGTGGGGGTTTCCAGACGCTCGAGATCAATGCCCTTGGTGCAGCTGAGCAGCGGCAGACCTGCGGGCCAATGGGGCCGCAACTGGCTTGCCAGGGGGGCAATCCCTGCCATCGACACCGCCACCACCACCAGGTCGACGTCGGCGAGCAGGGGGACCGGATCACCGCCATCGCGCCGCGACCAGGAGCGAAGCCGATGGCCTTGGCGCATCCACAGCTGCTCCAGGGTGCTGCCCCAGGCGCCACGTCCCAGCAAGCTGATGCGAAGGCTCATCCGGCTACCCCACCAGCGGCCGCTAATCGCTGCCATCATGCGCGATCGCGCTCGCGCCAGCCCGTGACCGTCCAGTCCGACCCATCGTCCTGGCTGAGCTGGCAGGGTCGGGCACTCGTGGTGGGCCATGGCGGCATCGGCCAGGCCCTGGTGCGGCAGCTGGCCGAGCGGGCGCCCAACCTCGAGGTGCTGGCCACCAGCCGTGGTGCCGGGCTCAGCTCCGTACGGCGGGGCAATACCGGATCACTGCTTCCCCTCGACCTCAGCAGCGATGCCAGCCTGGCAGCCCTAGGCGAACGGCTGAGCGGCGGCCCTCCCCTGCGGATCGTGATCAACACGGCCGGCCTTCTGCACGACGGCGAGCTGCAGCCGGAAAAACGGCTCAGTCAGGTGCGGCGCACCCACCTGGAGCGTCATTTCAGGGTGAATGGATTCGGGCCCCTGCTGCTGGCCCAGACACTCGAGCCCTTGCTCCCGCGTGATCAACCCTGCCACTTCGCCAGCCTCTCGGCCCGGGTGGGGAGCATCGGCGATAACCGGCTGGGGGGCTGGTACAGCTACCGGGCCGCCAAGGCTGCCCAGAACCAGCTCCTGCGCTGCCTGGCGATCGAGTGGGCCCGGCGGCTGCCTCTGGCCTGCGTGAGCCTGTTGCACCCCGGCACCACGGACACTCCCCTCTCGGCCCCGTTCCAGGCCTCCGTGCCTCCCCAGAGGTTGTTCAGCCCCGAACGGGCGGCCCGCCAGCTGCTCATGGTGTTGGAGGGGCTTAGCCCTGCACAGACGGGTCAGTTCTGGGCCTGGGATGGCCAGCCCATTCCCTGGTGAGCTAAGCGGCCAGCCGCTGCAGCAGCTCAAGCGGAATCACCTCCAGGGTGCTCGCCTCGGTGGCTGCGAGCCGCACAGGCGGTGCCATGCCGTCTTCGTAGGCCTGCAGCCAGCGGGGCGCACACACACACCAGTGGTCGCCAGGCTTCAGACCAGGAAAGTCGTAGGCCGGCATGGGTGTGGTGAGATCGTTGCCCAGCGCACGGCTGTAGCTGAGAAACGCCTCATTCATCACGCAGCACACCGTGTGGCGGCCGTCATCACCGGGGTCACCATGGCAAAAGCCATCCCGGAACCAGCCGGTGAGGGGCTGGCAGCTGCAGAGCTCCAGGGGCTCACCCAACACGTTGAAACCGCTGCTCTCCACAGGCCCTTGATGCGCTCTGGGCAGTCTGGCGAAGGCCGCCCCGCACTGAAGGCAGTGAAGAAAGTGCGTCCAGACAGTTGACGGCTGTCGGGGGTGAGGCGTTAAAGGTCGGTGAGTATCAACGCCGCTGCTCCGCGCATCCCCTTCATGAGCTGGGAATTCACCGAAGATGCGGCCTTCCTGGCCCTGTGCGACGCCTACAAGGAAAGTGGTGAACCCTCGGCCATGGAATTCCTCGCCCATGGCGAGGGTGCCTTCCATTTCCAGGAGCTCACCCAGAACGCTGCGGGTGAGGGCGTGGACCTCAGCGACTCCTCGGACCTCGAGGAGTTCCAGCAGGAGGTGATCGACGCCCTCGACGAACTCTGCAGCTGACACCGACCTGCGGCGTCAGCTGTAGAAGAAGGCGATCTCCTTGTCTTTCAGACCGTCCCAGCCAGCTGCTTTCAGGCGCGCATCGAGCGTGGCCTGGTCGAAGTGCTTCGAGCCCGTCTTGACAATGCGGTTGCGCATCGACTTCTTCACACCGCTGCGCGCCCGCTGACTCTCGAGCTCCATCACCTCGTTGTACAGGGCCAGCATCTCGGTTGGGATGGCTGTGCCGTCCAGATCGACACCGGCCTGGATCGCCGCATCCACGCCATCGGGGCCTGCTATCGCCATGGTTGGGGTTCGCTTTGCTGCCCGCCCAGGCTAGGCGTGGAGGTTTCAGGCTCCGGGGAGATCAGGCACTGAAGTAACGGGCCTGGCTGTGCAGCGCCACCAGGGCCGTGGTGCTCTGCTCTGGATGGAGTTGCTCGCTGTCGTCCATGCTCAGGCCGATGCGCTCAGCACCCAGCCAGGCGAGCTGTTGACGGGAATCACCCACATTCGGGCAGGCCGGATAGCCAAAGGAGTAGCGGCTGCCGCGGTAGCGCTGGGCGAGCACATCGCGCAGGGGCATACCGGCTGGATCGGGGTGGCCCAGCTCGCGGCGAATGCGGGCGTGGGTCCACTCGGCGAGGGCCTCAGCCATCTGCACGGCCAGGCCATGGAAGTAGAGGTAGTCGCTGTACTGATCGGCGGCAAACAACTGCTGGGCGAATGTGGAGGCCTGCTCGCCCATCGTCACGGCCTGCATCGGCATCACGTCGGTTGGACGCATTGCACCATCGGAGGCCTGCTCCAGGTCGCGGTAGAAATCGGCGATGCAGTAGCGGTTGCCTGAGCGCTGGCGCGGCAGGGCGAAGCGCCCCAGCTCGGCGCCCGCCTCACCAGGCAGAGCGCCTGGCTCCATGCCGGCTTGATCAAACAGAACGGCAGCATTGCCACTGCGGCCGCAGGGGAAGTACCCGTAGGCCACGCGTGGCTTGAGCAATTGCTCCTGCAGGCAGCGCTCCATCCACTGCTGCAACACCGGCTCCGCCTTCTCGGCCAGCATCGCCTCGTAGTCGGCTCGCGACTGCTGCTGGCTCTTGCGCAGCTGCCACTGGCCTGCGAACAGGGCATTGCGATCCAGATAGGCGAACACCTCCTGCAGATCGATGTCCACCTCGGTGAGCAGCTGGCTGCCCCAGAACGGCGGCAGCAGGGCGGGCTCCTCGGGGACCGCCTCAGAGCGGCTGTCGTTGGGGCCTGTGGATGGAGCCAGATCGGCGGCATCCGCCGGGGCGGGAGCGGCATCGCCCGAGGGCTCAGAGCTGGCCTCAGCAATTTCGGCCTCGCTGCGATCACTCAGGCCCAGCCCCTCAGGGGTTCCGTTGAGGAAGCCCTGCCGGTCGTCCCAATGGCCGGCCGCCTTGGCCTCCATCAGTGCATCCATGAAGCGCAGATCGGCGAAGGCGTCGCGCCCATAGACCACCTGACCCTTGTAGGCAGCGCGGCAATCGCCGTGCACAAAACGGGGGGTGAGGGCGGCACCCCCGAGGATCACCGGGACGGCAATACCGGCCTCGTTGAACGACTCGAGGTTGTCTTTCATGAAAGCCGTGGACTTCACCAACAGGCCGCTCATGGCAATGCAGTCGGCCTGGTGCAGCTGCTGGGCCTCGATGATCGCCTCGCAGCTCTGTTTGATACCGAGGTTGATCACTTCATAGCCATTGTTAGTCAGGATGATGTCCACAAGGTTCTTGCCAATGTCGTGCACATCGCCCTTCACGGTGGCGATCAGAAACTTGCCCTTGGCTGAACTCTCCCCCTCCACCTTCTCCATGTAGGGTTCGAGGTGTGCGACTGCGGACTTCATCGTCTCGGCGCTCTGCAGCACAAACGGAAGCTGCATCTGGCCACTGCCGAAGAGCTCTCCCACCACCTTCATCCCATCGAGCAGGAAGCTGTTGATGATCTGCAGGGGTGGGTAGTTCTGCAGCGCCTCATCAAGGGCGGGCTCGAGCCCGATGCGTTCGCCATCGATGATGTGCTGCTTGAGCCGCTCCTCGATCGGCAGATCGGCCAGCGAAGGGCCTGAAGCACGGGCCTCCTTGGCGCTCACTCCTTCAAACAGGGTGGTGAGCGCCGTGAGCGGGTCGTAGGTGCAGATTGCACCGGGAGTCTCGCTCTCAAAGCGGCGTCGGTCGTAGATCAGATCGAGGCACACCTGCTGATGCTCCTCACTGATCTTGGCCAGGGGCAGGATCTTGGCGGGGCTCACGATTGCCGCGTCCATGCCTGCCTGACAGCACTCATGCAGAAACACTGAATTCAGCACGATCCTGGCTGCCGGTGACAGGCCAAAGCTCACGTTGCTCACGCCCAGCGCCACGTGCACCCCAGGCAGACGCTCGCGGATCATGCGGATCGCCTCAACTGTGGCGGCGCCGTTGTTGCGGTCTTCTTCGATGCCGGTGGAGATCGGCAGGGCCAGGGGGTCGTAGAACAATTCGTGGGCGGGAATGCCGAACTCGAGCGCATCGCGGTAAGCGCGCTGAGCGATAGCGAATTTCTTCTCGGCGGTGCGGGCCATACCCTCTTCATCGATGGTGCCGATCACCACGCCCGCGCCGTAATCGCGAGCCAGTTCGAGCACCTTGAAGAACCGCTCCGGGCCGTCCTCGTAGTTGGTGGAATTGAGCAGACACTTGCCGCCGGCCACCTTGAGCCCGGCCTCCATCTTCTGCCACTCGGTGGAATCGAGCATCAGTGGCAGGTTCACGTTTGTGACCAGCCGGCTGACGAGCTCGTGCATGTCGCGCTCACCGTCGCGACCCACGTAGTCGACGTTGACGTCGAGCACATGGGCGTTTTCCTTGACCTGACCCCGGGCCACGGCTACCAGGCCATCCCAGTCTTCCTCGGCCAGCAGCTCACGCACCTTCTTCGAGCCGCTGGCATTGAGTCGCTCGCCGATGATCAGGAAGGAGTTGTCCTGGAGATAGGGCGTGGTGCCGTAGATCGAGGCGGCTGAGGGCTCGACCTGCAGAAGCGGTCGGGGACCGATCTCGCCCAGAGGATCCGCGGGCTGATCGGAACGTCGCACTGGCCGGGCGGCAGCCTTCAGTTCTCCGGCCAGTTCCACCAAAGCGCCGATGTGGGCCGGGGTGGTGCCGCAGCAGCCACCGATCACCTGCACGCCGAGGTCCTCCACGAAGTGCAGCAGCTGCATCTTCATCTCAATGGGCGTGAGCCGGTAGTGGGCCACACCGCCGATGTTCTCCGGCAGGCCGGCATTGGGAATGCAGCTCACCACGAAGGGGCTGTGCTCACTTAGGTAGCGGATGTGCTCCTTCATCTGCTCCGGCCCTGTGGCGCAGTTGAGGCCGAGCACGTCGATCGGGAAGGGCTCGAGGATCGCCACCACAGCGGCGATGTCGGAGCCCACCAGCATCGTGCCAGTGGTTTCCATCGTGACGCTGACCATCAGCGGCCGGCGCTGGCCGGTCTTGGCGAAAGCGGCTTCGATTCCCTGCAGAGCCGCCTTGATCTGCAGCACGTCCTGGCAGGTTTCAACGATGAAAAGGTCAACGTCGCCGGCGATCAGCCCCTCCGCCTGCTCGGCGAAGGATGCCTTCATCGTGTCGAAATCGATGTGGCCCAGGGTGGGCAGCTTGGTGGTGGGGCCCATGGAGCCGGCCACGAAGCGCGGCTTCTCCGGCGTGGAGTAGGCATCGGCCATCTCCCGGGCCAGCTCGGCTGCCCGCTTGTTGATGGCAAATGCCTGATCCTCAAGGTCGTACTCCGCCAGCACAATCGAGGCGGCCCCGAAGGTGTCGGTCTCGATCACGTCGCAGCCCACGTCCAGAAACTGGCGATGCACGGCCTGCACGGCATCCGGCCGGGTGAACACCAGGTTCTCGTTGCAACCCTCCAGGGCCGCTCCGCCGAAATCCTCGGCGGTCAGGTTCATCTGCTGTAGTGAGGTGCCGGTGGCGCCATCGAATACCAGCACCGGCCTCTGGGCGCTGTGCAGCCGCTCGAGAAAGCCCATGCGCTGACCGGTGGGCCGCGACTGTTCCACCCCGGAGCTCGTTACCACCATCAGCCGTCGATACGCACGCGCGTCACCCAGTGGTCATAGGCGGGATCTCGCCCCTCCGTGATCGCCGTCAGTCGCTCGCGGATCCGCTCCATCACCGGCCGTGCTCCGGGCAGGTCAGTGCTCTCCACCCGACGCACCGGCGTGACCTTGGCGGCGGTGCCGCTGAGGAATACCTCATCAGCCACGAACAGCTCGCTCTTATCCACTGCGCGCTCGATCACCTCAATGCCCATGGCTCTGGCCAGTTCGATCACGCTGGCGCGGGTGATGCCCTCGAGGATGTCCTGATCCACCCCAGGGGTGATCAGCACGCCATCGCGCACCAGGAAGAGGTTCATGCCGCTGGCTTCGCTCACCTTGCCGCGACTGTTGAGCAGCAGGGCTTCATCGAAGCCGCTCTTCACCGCCTCAGTCTTGGCCAGGGAGCTGGTGATGTAAGCGCCGCTGATCTTGCCGCGCAGGGGCAGGGAGCGATCTTCCTGGCGAGCCCAGGAGCTAACCCGACAGCTGACGCCATCGGGAGACAGGTAGTCCCCCAGCTCCAGCCCGTAGATCAGGAAGTCGGTCTCGATGTTGTGCAGCCGCGGCGCAATGCCGAGATCGCTTGTGTAAACGAAAGGTCGGAGGTAGACGGGGCAGGTGGGCTTGTTGGCGCGCAGAAAGGCGGTGATCGCTGCGTGGATGGTCTCTTCCGGCAAATCGGTGAGCAGCAGCCGGGCGCTCTGACTCAGCCTGCGGGCATGCCGGTCGGCGCGGAACAGCAGGATCTCGCCCGGATCGCCGGGGTTTGGAAGGGCGCGCATGCCGCCGAAGGCACCCGTGCCGTAGTGCAGAGCGTGGGTCGCCACCGACAGGGTGGCCTCGGCGAAGGGCACGCACTTGCCACCGAACCAGGCGTAGGGGAGAAACTGGTGCATGGCAGCGGAGTGCGGACGGAAGGCCGGAATCGCCCCGATCTTCTCACCGCAGCCAGCAGGATGGGTGGATGCACAGATTGGCGGCACTACCGGGGGCGGGGGGGGAGGCGGATCTCGGGGCCTACGTGGAGCAGCCACCGGCACCGGTGCTGCTGCTGAGTAGTGCGGACACCGACCTACTCACGATCCACAACCTGCTCGAGCAACAGCCCGAGTTGCTGGGTGCTGAGCTGCGCGGGCTCAACCTGGCTGCCCTCAGTCACCCGGCGGTGATCGACCACTACCTGGCTACCACCGCGGCGCAGGCGCAGATCGTGGTGGTGAGGCTGCTGGGTGGGCGCGGCCATTGGAGCTATGGCCTCGAGCGCCTGCAGGCCTGGGCCGAGACAGGCCCAAGGCGGCTCCTGCTCGTGCTCGCCGGCACCGCCGATGAGGAAAGCTGCCTGGCCTCGCTGTCCAACGTTGATCCTGAACTGGCCTTGGGCCTGGCCCGCTGTCTGCGGGAAGGCGGTGCGGGCAATGCCCGTCGGGTGTTGCAGACGTTGGCGGCCCTGCTGGTCGGCGACAACCCGCTGCCACCACGGCCGGAGCCGTTGGCCGATCCCCTCCCCCACGACTGGCGTGTTGAGCAAGGCCCCAGGGTTGGACTGATCCTCTACCGCTCCTGGCTGCAGGCGGGGGATCAGGCACTGATGGAGGCGACCTTGAACGCCCTGCGGCACCAGGGCCTCTGTCCCCGCGCCCTGTGGGTGAGCGGACTGCGTGACCCAGCGGTGCAGCAGGGGTTGGCCGACCTTTTGCAGCGCGAGCGGGTGGAAGCCGTGCTGTGCGCCACGGGATTTGCTTCGGTGCAATTCGAGGAGGCCGGACTGGGCGCCCCGCTCTGGGAGCGGCTGGGGGTGCCGGTGTTGCAGCTCCTCTGCAGCAGCCAGCCCCGGGCCAGCTGGCAGGCCAGCAGCATTGGCCTGGCGCCCACCGATCTCACCATGCAGGTGGCGTTGCCGGAGCTCGACGGACGCATCACCACCAGGATCGGTGCCTTCAAGGAAACCGAGGCCGCGAGTGCCCCCTTGTCTTCGGCGCTGCAGCGCTACCGGCCTGATCCCGAACGACTGACCTGGATTGCCCAGCTCTGTGCCAACTGGGTTGGCCTGCGCCACACCCCCGCTCCGCAGCGGCGGGTGGCACTGGTGCTGGCCAATTACCCCAACCGCAACAGCCGGCTTGCCAACGGCGTTGGCCTCGACACCCCGGCCTCAGCTGCCCTGATGCTGCAGTGGCTGCAGGCGGAGGGGTACGCCGTGGATGGGGCACTCCCGGCTGATGGCCAGGGCCTTATCGAGTTGGTGCTGGCAGGCCTCAGCAACGATCCCGAGAGTGGCCATCGCCCCGCTCTCGACCATCTGCCCCTTGCCACCTACCAGAGCTGGTATGCGGGCCAGCCGGAGGCCGCACGCCTGCGGCTGGCTGAGGTGTGGGGGCCACCGGAGAGCGACGCCGGCCTCGTGGAAGCTGCTGGAGGGCCGGCCTTTCCGATCCGCGGGTTGCGCTTCGGCCGGGTGTGTCTGTTGATCCAACCCGAACGCGGCTATGACCGCGACCCCAGCTTCAGCTACCACTCCCCCGACCTGCCGCCCACCCACGCCTATCTGGCCCAGTACCTCTGGCTGCGCCAGGAGTTCAAGGCTCAGGTTGTGGTGCATGTGGGCAAGCACGGCAACCTGGAGTGGCTTCCCGGCAAGGGGCTGGGGCTGTCGCAGGACTGCTTCCCCGAGTTGGCGCTTGGGCCCCTGCCCCATCTCTATCCCTTCATCGTGAACGATCCCGGTGAGGGGTCCCAGGCCAAGCGGCGGAGCCAGGCGGTCATTCTCGATCACCTCACGCCGCCGTTGGGACGGGCGGGCCTGCACGGCGAACTCCAGCGGCTTGAGGGCCTGTTGGATGAGTACTGGGAGGCCAGTCAGCTGGGGAGTGAACGCTGCGGCGCCCTACGCGCCCAGCTGCAAACGCTTCTGGAGGAGCTGCGGATTCCGCTGGTCACGGGCACCGACCTCGATGCCCGGCTGGATGCGGCCGATGGCTACCTGTGTGAACTCAAGGAGGCCCAGATCCGCCTGGGGCTGCACACTTACGGCACCCTCCCCGACTCCCCGGCCCTGGCGGAGTTGCTGCTCTGCCTGGCACGGCCGCCCCAGGCGGGATTGCCCGGACTCAGCCAGGCCCTGGCCCGGGACCTCCACCTCGATCACGACCCGTGGGCGAACGCTGAGGAGACGCCACTCAGTGCTGCCGATCGCTCGCGTCTGCAGACGGCCGGCGCCGCCAACGCTCCGCTCTGGCGCCATGGCGGTGATGCCACCGCCTGGCTGGAGGAGCGGGCTCTGTCGCTCTGCACTGGCGTGGTGGCGGGCGCTCCGGTTGTTGGCACGGGCCCATTCAGCCAACGGGTGCTGGAGCACATCGCCGCTCTGTTGTGGCCGCGCCTGCAGGCGTGCGCCCAGGCTGAACGGCAAGCCTTTCTGGCCGGCCTGGCTGGGGAGCGGATTGCGGCCGGCCCCGCCGGGGCCCCCACCCGCGGGCGCCCCGATCTGCTGCCGACGGGGCGCAATTTCTATTCCGTGGACCTGCGCGGCCTCCCGACTGAGGCCGCTTGGGACCTGGGCCGGCGCAGCGCAGAGTTGTTGCTGGAGCTCCACCTCCAGGACGAGGGAGAGCATCTGCGCACCCTCGCCCTCTCGGTGTGGGCCACCAGCACGATGCGCAATGGGGGCGAGGACATCGCCCAGGCCCTTGCCCTGCTGGGGGTGCGGCCCGTATGGGACGGCCCCAGCCGCCGGCTGATCGATCTGGACGTGATCCCGCTGGGACTGCTGGGCCGCCCACGGGTGGATGTGACCCTGCGGATCTCGGGTCTGTTCCGCGACGCCTTTCCCCAGCTGGTGGGCTGGTTCAACCGGGCCACGGAACTGGTGGCAGCTCTGGATGAGCCACAGGAGGCGAATCCCCTGGCGACGGCCATGCGGGCTGAGGGTGGCTGTGCGCGGGTTTACGGCTCCGCGCCGGGGGCCTACGGGGCGGGCTTGCAGGGGCTGATCGACAGTGGCCAGTGGGAGAACCGACGCGACCTGGCTGAGGCGTTCCTGAACTGGAGCAGCTGGTCTTACGGCAGCACCAGCTCGGGTGGTGGTGGGCCCGCGCCTGGGGGTGCAATTGAGGCGCTGGCCGACCGCAGCGGCCTCGAGCAGCGCCTTGCGGCTGTGCAGGTGGTGCTCCACAACCAGGACAACCGCGAGCATGACCTGCTCGACTCCGACGACTACTACCAGTTCCAGGGTGGGCTGAGCGCGGCAGTGGAGCAGCTCAGTGGCCAGGCGCCCCAGCTCTGGTTCGGCGACCACTCCCGCAGTGCCAGGCCCCGGATGCACCGGTTGGAGAAGGAGTTCGACAAGGTGCTGCGCTCCCGGCTGCTCAACCCCCGTTGGATCGAGGCGATGCAACGCCACGGGTACAAGGGCGGTTTTGAGCTGGCCGCAAGCCTCGACTACCTGTTCGCCTACGACGCCAGCACCGGGCGGGTGCCTGACTGGAGCTATGGAGCCCTGCAGGAGCGATGGCTCGCTGATCCCGTCGTACGGGCATTTCTGGAACGCTCCAACCCGTGGGCGCTGCGTGACATGGCCGAGAGGCTGCTGGAGGCCCACCATCGCGGCCTGTGGGAGACCGCTGCTGAGCACCAGTTGGCGGCTCTGCGCCAGCTGGTGCTGGACAGTGAAGCCCTGATCGAGCAGCGCTAGCTGCTCGATCAGGGACTCGGATTCAGGAGTTGAGCTCCTTCACCATCTGTTTGAAGGGATCAATCGCACCAGGCTTGGCATTGGCCAGCTGACTGATCTGCGGCTGAACTGCGGGAGCGGCGGCGGCGGCCTCCTCCTTTTCTTTCTTGATGGCGGCCGGCCCGCCGGGCACGTTGACCCCCACTGCGGAACCCTTCATGCGCTGCTCAAGCTCCGCCTGCGACATCACCTGAGCGAAGGTTTTCTTCACCGGCTTGGGCACACCACCGGTGAGGCTGATGCCGGCTTCATCGCCGCCCGCGCCGGGCAGCCCTTCAGAAACCTTCTCAAGGCGGGCCTCCATCGACGACACCTCAGCCACCATCTCCTTCGTGCCTGGGCTGTCGAGGGTGCCGGGGAAGGTGCGGCGAATGGTGTTGGAGCGCTTCATCAGGCTCACATCACCCAGGGTGCTGGAGGCCTCCGGCTCGAGGAAAAAGGTGTCGTCAGACTTCGGCTTGTTGGCCTCAGCGGCACTGGAGGCGGGCTTGGCACCGCGCAGACGATCAAAGAGGCCCATCGATCGGCAAGGGAATGCGTGGGCAAACCCTAGCGGCCGTGCAGCTGGTAGCCATGGGTATCCGTTCCACAGCTCATCAAAAGTGACTGGCCCTGGAGCTGCCGGGCGATCGCTTCGCACACCAGGGGGGTGGCTGCCCAGTGTGGTTGCTGCTGGTAGTCGTACCAGGTTTCGGCCCCATCGAAGCCCAGTGCGCTGGCCGCATGGATCAGCCGCTGAAACGGGAGGCGGTAGCGGGCCGGATGAGCCAGCAGGGCCAGACCTCCGGCAGCGTGGATCGCCTCGCGCACGGCGCTGGCCTGCAGTGCCTGCCCCACCACGGCCTGACCCTGCAGATAGGGCTCCAGCGAGGGGTGGTGCTCGCCGAAGCCCAGGGCCAGCACATGCACCAGGCAGCCTTCAAGCAGGCAGCTGATCTCCGCTCCACGCCAGAGCATCGGCACTTTCCGGCCGGCTTGGGCGGTCTGCTCAAGCGCCCTGGCCACCGTCCGATGGGCAGCCAGGCTGTGATGGTCGGTCACCGCCAGGTGCTCGAGGCCAATCGCCACGGCCTGGGCCGCGAGGGCTTCAGGTTCGAGGCTCCCGTCGCTGCAGGTGGTGTGGCAGTGAAAGTTGAGGCGGGTGGGGCAGCACTGGGGTGTGACACTCCGCAGTACCGCCGCCAGGGGATGGGAGTGGGATTCAGCCACCGGTGGCCAGGCTCTCAGCCCTCAGGCGCCGCCAGCGGGCATAAAACTGAATCGAGGCAGCCATGAACACGACAAGCCCCACCACAAACCAGGTGGCTGCCCCCGTGGGGAACTGGCTCTTGAAGACCACCAACATCACCACGATCACCAGCAACAGCGTGGGGAGTTCGTTCAGCGCCCGCAGTTGTCGCCCGTTCCACTGGCAGGTGCCAGCCTGCAGCTGCCCCATCAGCCTGTAACAGAACGCGTGGTAGGCGAGCAGGCCAGCCACGAAGGCGAGCTTGGCGTGCATCCAGCCCTGCTGAAGCCAGCTTGGACTGAGCACCAGCAGGCCCACGGCGCAGGTCACAGCAACCACCATGCCTGGAGTGGTGATGATGTTTGCCAGGCGACGTTCCATCAGGCCGTACTGCTGCTGGAACGCCGTTCGCACCGTGGCTTCCAGTTCTTCGGCTTCCCGGTGATAGATGAACAGCCTCACCAGGTAGAAGAGGCCGGCGAACCACACCACCACCCCCACGATGTGGAGGGTCTTGAACCAGAGATAGGCCATGCCGGCTGAAGGGCTCGGCCCAGGCTAGGGGTGGGGCCCGACCTGCTGATCAGGAGCGGATGCGGCATCCCAGCTGAATGGCCCCGGCATCCAGGAGGCGGCCCAGGCGCAGGGCCGTGGCTTCCTCAAGCCGATTGAAGTCCCCCTGGTGAGCGGTGACCCAGTGCAGCTCTGCCGGCGTGATCACCCCGGTGAGCAGGGCCTCGAGAAACACAGTTCCCACACTCATGGTCACTCCTGTGATCTGCGGCTCAGTCTGGTGCGGCATGGGCCCTGTGCAGGAATCGCAGAGATTCGTAACACCGCGAACAATCCGCCCCTCTCGAGGCTGTCAGAGCAGCTGACAGCGCAGTATGGCCAGCGCCTCATCCGGCAGCCCCAGAAAACGGTCCAGCCAGCTTTCGCCGCTGGGTGCGACGGTCGCCACCCCCACGAGCACTGCGATTCCATTGGCTGCCAGCGGCTCACCACACACCCGATGCCGATGACTCACCACAGGCCCTGTGGTCAGTTGGGTATCGATCCACAGATCCGGCGCGCTGTAGCTGAGGCCGAGCCGCAACTGGAAGCGGGCCTGAAAGTGCAGTTGCACCCTGCCTGCCTCCCGGTCTAGCCAGCCTGCCAACCGCACCGGTTCAATGTCGACGGCGACCCCTGGGGGAAGGGGCAGGCCAAGCAGGCGTGCACTGCGCCCATCGAGGGGAGGAATCCTCAGACGTCCGGGCTCAAACCGCAGCTCCTGCGATTCACCAACCGGAGCCGGACTCTGATCCGACCGGCCTCCCCCACCCTGCCCGTTGTAAGCAAAGGCCGGGTAGCGGCCGATCACCAGCCTGCACCCATCCAGGGTGAGAAGCTCCACTGCCGATGGCGAAGGCTGATCAGTCATCGCGCCGCTCTGCCGACCTACTCTGCTGGCCCAACCGCTCGCCTGTTGCCACGGCGTGGGGCTAGTGGTGACATCCGCACTGCCACAGCAGCATTCCTGACGGCGGGACCGCCATTCCGGGCGCTGTGGCTACCTAGTGTTGGAACACTTGATTTGGGCTGAACGTCAGCTCCTCAGCGCCATGACGCTACGGGCCCGTCACCTGCTGTCACTCGAACGGGATCTCGAACGGGATCTTGAGCTCGCCCGCCTTCATGGACGCTGGCTCAGCGACGACGAGCACCTCCAGCTCGAGCGGCGTCACCTGCAGCGCCGCAAGTTGGCTGCTCTGTTGGTGGTGTGCGTTCTGATTCCGCCGCTCTGGCCCATGGCCCTGGCCCTGGCGCTGTATCTGTTGTTTCCAGATACCTCCCGCAGGCTGGCTGTTGGCCTGGGGGTTGGCATCGCGGTGCTGGGTCTGCTGGCAACGGGCCTGATCGCAGCGTTGCTGGTGGCTCTGCTGATGGCGGTCTTCTGAAAGCGTTCAGCGTTGCCCGAGCAGGTCCTCCCAACTTGGCCGGACGGAGGGATTCACGCGGCTGTGCTGGTCGATGGGGCAGCTGGGGTAGGCAGGGTGCCCGCCGCTGTTGCGGGTGGGACTGTGGGGCTGGGGAGCCCGGGTCGAATGGTTCATCGTTGGTTGAAACGGAGATATGAGTCGCGCACCGGGCAGTGCCCCTTTCAGAGGGGTGCCGCGTTTGAAAGCCCTGGAGGGCCTGGGGTCAGTAAGAGGATTTGATCAGACGGTTCTGACCAATCCACCCTTTGGCCGTGTCGTTCCCATGAAGCGCAGGGGGACGGGGCGGTGCTGGATCCGGCGTCGCGGGACTCAGCCTGCCGGCAGCCCGCCGGCTTCTGCCGGACTTGTTCACCCTACAGGCAAGTCCCGGATCTGCCTACCGACGTGCTCATCAATCGCTTGCTCAACCCCTTGCCGAGCTCCCTGGTCAGCGGCGGGGAGCAGCTGGCGCCATCCGTCCGCCTCCACCAGCTGGAGCGGCGTGCCGAACAGGGCAGAGAGGGGTGCCGACTGCAACCAATCGTCCGCAGGCCCGTCAGCCATCACCGTGCCGCTCTGGAGCAGCACGGCACGATCGATCTCCGGAATGATCGCGTCGATCTGGTGAGTCACCAGCAGCAGCGTGGTGCCACCGGCAGCGAGGATGCGCAGCAAACCAAGCAACTGCTGCCGGGCTGCAGGATCCAGCCCATTGGTGGGTTCATCCAGCACCAGCACGTCAGGACGGTGCACGAGGGCTCGGGCCAGCAGCAGGCGTCGCTTCTGGCCATCAGACAGCCGTCCGAACGGACGCTCTGCCAGATCGGCCAGCCCAAGTGTTTCCATCAGTGCCTTCACCTGCTGCCGCTGCCGCTGGGTGGCCGGCTGGCTGGGGCCGATCCCCACCGAGCCGTACAGACCTGAAAGCACCACATCCGCAGCTGGTACGACAGGGCTGTAGGAGCTCTGCAGATCAGTCGACACATGGCCGATGCGACGGCGCAGCTGCCAGAGGTTCACCGTGGTGTCTCCAAATAGACGCAGGCTGGAACCTTGCTTCACCACGGGATAAAGCTCGCGGCTGAGCAATTTGATCAGCGACGACTTGCCGGAGCCATTGGGCCCGAGCACCACCGTGTGCTCACCTCGATGGAGTTGCAGGGAAAGGTCTGTGAAAACGGGGCGGTCACCCAGCCACACCTCCAGTTTCTCCGCTTCGAAGTAGCTCTCACGCCTGCTCATGGCCGCCTTCCTTAGGACGTAGGTGAGGTCGTTGGCACGGCGGGCAGATTGCCCTCATCCACACCGGGAGATCTGATCAGGACGGCGTGACCTGGCTTGCGGCAGCGGCGGTCTTCACGCCTGAGAGCGTGAGCAGGGCAAGCAGACCATCGCCGATCACCTCGACGCTCAGCCACACCAGCACCGCAGCCAGGAGCAGGGGGTGTTCGGTTCTGACTGTGTTGGCAAGGCCGCTGAAAGGAGATGGGGATGGATCGGGGCTGCGCATGGGGGTCTCGCCTTCGCTGCCCATCATCCACGGGCTCTAGGCCTGGGCTGAGCGGTGAGAGGAGGCGGTG
>JBILDP010000264.1:0-2818 GCA_044352535.1 Prochlorococcaceae cyanobacterium | reverse complement strand
GAACCTGATCTGGTCGTATGGGGGAAGGCTCTCGGGCAGCAGCACCATTCAGCTCGCAGGCCCACCACGCGCTCACGCCACCTCCACGGCAGACGAGCAAACGCACCATGCACCTGAGGAGCCGACCTTGACGGGCCGGCAGACACCCTATTTCCAGCCCCTCGAGATCAGCTGGGTCGCGCAATCTGGCAACTACCAGGCCAATTTGTTTGACAGCGAGCAGCTCACCACCCTGTGGCGCACCAACCTGAACCTCCAGGCCGGCACCTCCCTGCGGCTATGGGAGGGCGGCCAGCGCTACAGCGGAGAGGGAATCGAGGGTTTGCGCTTTGCGGCCATTCCCGTGGTTCCCGGTTTTGGCCTGGACATGGGAATCTCGGGCACAATCAGCTACTACGACAACGGCTCAGACCAGAACACCCTCTCCCTCTGGGGCGGGCCATCCCTCACCCTGGGACAGTTTGAGAAACCCTGGTTTGATTACACCCGCCTCGCGGTTGCGGTTGGAGGCACCCTGCGCAGCGGGCTGAGCCCCTTCGGGTTTGATCGGGCAGTGGATCTGCGCACGATCAGCTTCAACGCCGCCCAACAGATCTACGGACCACTGGTGGTGGAAGGCGGTGCCAGCTTCAACATCGATCCCGATTCCGAATTTTATGGAGATGCCTCCTACAGCTATATCGAGGTGAAACTGCAGCGCCGCTCCTACGAGATCGGCGTTTACTACAGCCCCTACGACGGCATTGGCGGGATCCGTCTCAAGCTGAACGACTTCAACTTCATCGGTGTGGGTTCGCCATTTGTGCCCAGGCCGGCCTCAGCCAAGGAGAGCGTTCCTCCCAGCGGTCGCCCCGGCAGTTCATGATCCTCGCCTGCTGAGCCTGGCCTACAAGGCCGGACCGGACCTGTTGGCTAGCGAAAGCCAGCCAAGTAGGGCAGTCGACTGGCGGCGGCCAGGAGAGCTTCGCCATTGGCCAGCAGCTGACCGGTGGCATCCCACTGGCCGCTCACCAGCATCTGGTGGGGACCGGGGTCGAGGTGCACCCGCCAGCGATTGGCACCTACGAATTCGCTTTCCAGCTCCACCTCCAAGGCCTCCAGATCCAGAAGCAGCTCGGCGCCGGGATCGGCGGCGATCGCCTCCTGCAGGGCACGCACGGTGTCGGGCTCGGCGCTGAGGCAGGGGATGCCAAGCGCCAGACAGTTGCCGAAGAAGATCTCGGCGAAGCTCTCACCGATCAAGGCGCGGATACCCCAGCGCATCAGCGCCTGGGGTGCGTGCTCGCGGCTCGAACCGCAGCCGAAGTTGCTGTTCACCACCAGCACCGAGGCCTCCTGATGCTCACTGCGATCGAAGGGATGGGGACCTGCTGGCGCATTGGCCAGCTCGGTGCGATCGTCGGCGAAGGCACCGCGGGCCAGGTCGTCGAAGGTGACGCACTTGAGGAAGCGGGCCGGGATGATCCGGTCGGTGTCGATGTCGGCTCCCACCACGGCCACGCCGCGGCCGCGGTGCGTGCGGATCGGACCGGTGGGGAACGGGGCAGAGCTGGACATGACGGACAGTTCAGGCGAAGCGGTCAGGACTGGAGCAGCTGGCGCACGTCGGTGACGCGGCCGGTCACGGCGGCGGCGGCCACCATCGCCGGGCTCATCAGCAGAGTGCGGCCGCTGGCCGAGCCCTGGCGGCCCTTGAAGTTGCGGTTGGAGGAGCTGGCGCTGATCTGCCGCCCCTCCAACCGATCGGGGTTCATCGCCAGGCACATCGAGCAGCCGGGCTCACGCCACTCGAAGCCGGCCGCCTCAAACACCCGGTCGAGCCCTTCGGCCTCGGCCGCCGCGGCCACCTGCTCGCTGCCAGGCACCACAAAGGCCTTGATCCCGGCCGCCACCTGGCGACCCTTGGCCACGGCGGCCGCGGCCTGCAGATCGCTGAGGCGCCCGTTGGTGCAGCTGCCGATGAAACACACATCCACCGGGGTGCCGGCAATCGGGCTGCCGGGCTGAAGGTCCATGTAGCGGTAAGCCTCCTCCGCCAGGGGGCGCTCCTCAGGTGGGGTCTGTTCAAGGGTGGGTACGGCCTCATCCACGCCGATCCCCTGACCCGGCGTGATGCCCCAGGTGATCGTGGGGGCAATGGCGGCGGCATCGAAGCGCACCTCGTCGTCGAACACGGCATCGACACCACTGGCCAGGCCACTCCACCAGGCCACGGCCTGATCCCAGGCCTCGCCGCTGGGGGCACAGGGACGGCCCTGCAGGTAGGCGAAGGTGGTCTGGTCGGGGTTCACGTAGCCACAGCGGGCGCCCCCCTCGATCGCCATGTTGCAGAGGGTCATGCGCTCCTCCATCGAGAGCGCCGCGATCGCCGGGCCGGCGAACTCGTAGGCGTAACCCACGCCGCCCTTCACCCCCAGGGTGCGGATCACATGCAGCACCAGGTCCTTGGCGAACACCCCCGACTGCAGCTGGCCATCCACCCAGATGCGCCGCACCTTGAGCTTGTTCATCGCCAGGCTCTGGCTGGCGAGCACATCGCGCACCTGGCTGGTGCCGATGCCGAAGGCGATGGCGCCGAAGGCGCCGTGGGTGGAGGTGTGGGAGTCGCCGCAGGCCACGGTCATGCCGGGCTGGCTGAGACCCAGCTCGGGGGCGATCACGTGCACGATCCCCTGGCGGCCGCTGCCGATACCGTGCAGGGTGATGCCGTGCTCGGCGCAATTGGCCTCCAGGGTGGCCAGCATCTCCTCGGCCAGGGGATCGGCGAAGGGCCGCGCCTGGCTGGTGGTGGGCACGATGTGATCCACGGTGGCCACCG
>JBILDP010000263.1:0-2821 GCA_044352535.1 Prochlorococcaceae cyanobacterium | reverse complement strand
CATGATTCGCTTGAACCATGGCCAGGACGCGTGGGATCGGGTGAGACAGCGGGCTGAGGTGCCCGTTGAGCAGTTTGAGGGGATGGAGCCCTACCCCGACGACCTCACCCATCGGCTGGTGATGGCGGCCAGCGTGGAGCTGGAAGAAGACCCCCAGGCGCTGCTGCGGGCCTTCGGCGAGTTCTGGGTGAAATACACGGCCGCCGAGGGCTATGGGCCCCTGATGGAGATCGCGGGCTCAAGCCTGCCCGAGTTCCTTCACAACCTCGACGACCTCCACGCCCGGGTGGGGGTGAACTTTCCCAAGCTGGTGCCACCCAGCTTCGATGCCGAGGAGGCCGAGCCCGGCACCATGCATCTGCACTACCACTCCAAGCGGGAGGGGCTGGCGCCGATGGTGATCGGCCTGGTGGAGGGGCTGGGGCAGCGGTTTGAAACCCCGGTCGATGTGGAACAGCTGGCCTGCCGCAGTGAGGGGGCCGACCATGACGTGTTTGCCGTGCACTACGGGGACCCCAGCGAGCGAGCGCAGCAGCAGCAGCCATGACTCTGGCGCCGTCGGCCCAGCGCTTCCCCGAGCTCTTCCCCTTCCACCTGGTGGTGGACCACCAGCTGCTGATTCGCCAGATGGGGCCCGCTCTCTCGCGGCTGTTAGGCCGTGAGGTGATCGGCGCCCCCCTTGCCGACCATGTGCTGTGGCAGCGACCACTGCTGGATGAGCTCAGCTTCCAGGCCCTGGAGCAACTCGGCTCCAAGCTCACCGTGCTGCAGCTGCAGCGGTTGGCACTGCAGCTCAAGGGGCAGGTGCTCGTAGACAACGGGCACGCCTTCTTCCTGGGCAACCCGGTGGTTCAGAGCCTGGAGCATCTCAGCGGCCTGGGCATCCGCCTCAGCGACATCCCCCGCCACGACGCCCTGGCCGATGCGCTGGTGATGCTGCAGACCAAGGACATGACCATCGCCGACCTGGTGCAGCGGCGCACCCGGGACCTCGAGCAGCTGGCCACCCGGGACGCGCTCACCGGCGTGGGCAACCGGCTGCTGTTCAACCGGGAACTGGCCAGCGAACTCGAGCAGCACCAGCTCAGCAGCCAGCCGCTGGCGCTGCTGCTGCTCGATGTGGATCACTTCAAACGGATCAACGACTCCCATGGCCACCTGGTGGGCGATGCCTGCCTCCAGGCCGTGGCCAGCCAGTTGCAACAGCTGGTGAGCCGCAGCCGCGATCGGGTGTATCGCTATGGCGGCGAGGAGTTTGCAGTCCTGCTGCCGGGCACGGATCTCGCCGGCGCCCAGCAGCTGGCCCAGCGAATTGTGGTGGGATTTGCCACCACCCCCCTGCATCTGCAGGAGCTTGACCAGCAGCATCAGGTCACGGTGAGCGTGGGCCTGGCCTGCGCTCAGCCCGGGGAGGCAACAGCTGGCCAGTCGCTGCTTGCCCTGGCTGATACGGCCCTGTATCAGGCCAAAAACAGCGGCCGCAGCTGCTTTGTGAGCGTGGGCGCACGGGTCTGAAAGGGAACCTGACAGCCCCCTTACGCTGCACCCAGTGATTCGGATGGCCGGATCCGGATCCGATGGACTTGTTGCGCCGGCGGCTGCCACGCCCGCCCTCCACCCGTATCCGCCGCCCCTGGCGGGCTCCCCTGGCCCTGGCGGTGCTGGTGAATCTGGGGGCAATCGGCTACCGCCTCAGCGAGGGCTGGGACTGGGGCGATTGCTACTGGATGGTGCTGATCACGCTCAGCACCCTGGGCTTCAGTGATGGCCACACCCAGATCCTCACCGGGTCGGGCCGACTGGTCACCACCCTGCTGCTCCTGGGCGGCCTGGTGGTGGTGCAGATCAGCATTCAGGGGGTGCTGGGCCTGTCTGAATCCGGCTATTTCCGGCGCCTGCGTGAGCGCCGTTTCCGTCGCTGGCTCAACAGCATGCAAGACCATGTGATCCTCTGCGGCTACGGCCGCATCGGCCGCGAAATCGCCCAGCAGGTGGGCCGCGAAGGCGTGCAGCTGCTGGTGGTCGACACCGACCCCGAGCGCCGCGAGGCAGCTGAGGAGGCGGGACTGGCGGTGCTGATGGCCGATGCCACCCTCGATGAAACCCTCCGGGAGGCGGGCATCCACCGCTGCCGCTCCCTGGTGGCGGCCCTGCCCAGCAACGCCGCCAACCTCTACGTGACCCTCAGCGCCCGCGGCCTGGCCCCCGATTGCCGGCTGATCGCCCGGGCCGACAGCGACGAGGCGGCGCGCAAGCTGCGTCTGGCCGGGGCCGATGCGGTGGTGAGCCCCTACGTGAGCGGCGGCCGCATGATGGCCGCCACAGCCCTGCGCCCCCTGGCGGTGAGCTTCATGGACCTCCTGGCCGGCAGCGACTGTGAGGTGGAGGAGTTTCAGCTGAGCTCGGATCCGGAGGCCCTCGGTGCCCTCAATGGCGCCAGCCTGGGAGAGCTGCAGCTGGGCCGCCGCACCGGCGCCCTGGTGCTGGCGATCCGGCCTCCCAGCCGCAGCCGAGCCCCGGTCATGCAATACCGCGGTGCTCCCGTATCCAGTGAGTCGAACGGCCTGATCGCCAACCCCGGCGGCCATGAGCGGCTGGCCCCCGGCCAGCTGCTGGTGGTGCTGGGCAGCAAGCGACAGCTGCAGCAGATGCAGGAGCTGCTGGGGCCGGCCCTGCTCAGCGTGGGTCAGATGGCCAGCTGAGGGGGCAGCGGCCATGGCTGAAAGCGCACGGGCGGCGGCCCCACCCCTGGTGCTGGTGCATGGACTCTGGGACAGTCCCAGGCTCTTCCGCCATCTGGTGGAGCGATTGGAGGGACGCC
>JBILDP010000068.1:0-9723 GCA_044352535.1 Prochlorococcaceae cyanobacterium | reverse complement strand
TGGCTGTTGTCCACGTAGGCCATGCGCTTGGGCACATTCACATCGATGCCGCCGATGGCATCGGCCATGCGCCGGATCGCCGCCAGGTTCACCACCACGTGGTGGGTGATCGGCCGCCCCAGCTTGCGCGACAGCTCACGCTTCACCAGTTCGGTGCCGCCGAGGCTGTAGAGGGAGTTGATCTTGTGGGGCCCGTAGCCCTCCGCCTCGATGTAGGTGTCACGCGGCACCTGGATGATGCGCGTGGTGCCGCCCTCCACCCGCAGGCTGGCGATCACATCCGTGTTGCCGCCGCCCACATCGGTGCCCAGCAGGAGAATGTCCTGGTCTCCCACGCCGGTCCAGGCGGCGAAGGGATTGGTGACCGACGTGCTGCCCAGGCCGGGGTTGCTGGCGATCCACTGCCAGAGGGGCAGGGAGAGCAGCAGTCCGCCGCCCAGGCCTACAACGATGGCCAACAGCACCGGACCTCGCTTGCCTCGCTTTCGGCGCCGCCGGGCCACTGGGCTGTTCATCGGGCTCAACCTAGTTCAGCTGGCGTTCACAGGCTGAGGGCCTCACCCTGGCGCAGGCCCGCCTGCACGCGCCAGAGGTTGGCGTAGGCGCCGTCGGCGGCGATCAGCTGCTCGTGGCGACCGCTCTCCACGATCCGGCCCCGGTCCATCACCACGATGCGATCGGCATGGCGCACGGTGGAGAGCCGGTGGGCGATCACCAGGGTGGTGCGCTCGGCGGTGATCAGATCGAGAGAACGCTGGATCGCCGCCTCGGTTTCGTTGTCCACCGCCGCGGTGGCCTCATCGAGGATCAGCACCGGCGGGTTCTTGAGGATGGCGCGGGCCAGGGCGATGCGCTGGCGCTGGCCGCCGCTCAGGCGCTGGCCCCGCTCGCCCACCACCGTGTCGTAGCCCTGGGGCAGCCCCTCAATGAAGACGGCCGCCTCGGCCAGCTGGGCGGCTCGCTCGATGGCCGTGCGGGGAGCGTCGAAGCTGCCGTAGGCGATGTTCTCGGCCACCGTGCCGTGAAACAGGAACACCTCCTGGCTCACCAGGCCGATGGCGCGGCGCAGGTCGTCGAGGCGTAGCTCGCTGATCGGGATGCCATCCAGGCGGATACTGCCCGCCTGGATGGCGTAGAGCCGCAGCAGCAGCTTCACGATCGTGCTCTTGCCCGAGCCGGTTGCACCCACGATGCCGATGGTGCCGCCGGCGGGAACCTCCAGGTTGAAGTGGCGCAGCAGCGGCTCGCGGCCGCCGTAGGCGAAGGACACATTGTCAAAGCAGAGTTCCCCCTTCACCTGCGCGAGGGGCAGCGGCCGCTTGCCGCTCGGGATGGCGATCGGGGTGGCCAGCAGGTCCAGCACCCGGTTGGTGGAGGCCATGGCCCGCTGGTAGTCGTCGAGGGTGCGGCCCAGGGTGGTGAGCGGCCACAGCAGCCGCTGGGTGATGAACACGAGGAAGGCGTAGCTGCCGGTGGCGATCTCGCCGCGCCAGGCCTGCAGGCCGCCGATCACCAGGATGGCGATGAAGGCAAACAGGATCGCGTAGCGGATCAGCGGCACGAAGGCGGCCGAGAGGCGGATGGCGCGGCGGTTGGCGAGCCTGTAGGCCTGGCTCTGCTCGGCCAGCCTCTCCAGCTCCCACGGTTCGGCGGTGTAGCTCTTGATCGTGAGCATGCCGCCCAGGTTGTTGCTGAGCCGACTGGCCAGATCGCCGGCCTGTTCGCGCACGGCGGCATAGCGGGGCGCCAGGCGCTTCTGGAAGCGCAGTGAGCCCCACAGGATCACGGGGATCGGAATGAACGACACCCCGGCCACCCCGGGCGAGAGCACCACCATGGCCCCGCCCACCGCCAGCACGGTGGTGAGCAGCTGCAGGATCTCGTTGGCGCCGTGGTCGAGGAAGCGCTCCAGCTGGTTGATGTCGTCGTTGAGCACGGCCATCAGCCGGCCGCTGCTGCTGGATTCAAAGAAGCCCATCTCCAGCTTCTGGAGGTGGTCGTAGGCCTCCAGGCGCAGTTCGTGCTGCACGGTTTGGGCCAGATTGCGCCAGAGCACGCCGTAGAGGTATTCGAACAGCGACTCGGCGCTCCAGATCACAAACGAGAGCACGGCCAGAACCGCCAGCTGGCCGGGCACGGTGCTCACGCCGAAGCGGGTGAGCCAGGCGGTGTCCTGCTGCACCACCACATCCACCGCCAGGCCGATCAGCACCGGTGGCGCCAGGTCGAACAGCTTGTTGAGCACCGAGCAGATCACGGCCAGCCACACCTGGCGCCGGTGGGGCCGCAGGGTGCGGATCAGGCGTTGCAGGGCGGGAGCCGGCGGCATGGCAGCGCTGCGGTGGCGAATGGTGAAGCTTGGCGCAGCGCGGCGCTGTCGTCGCCACAGAAAAGCCCCACTGGATCACTCCAGTGGGGCGAGGAACCCAAGCAGCCAGGGAAGACTCCTGGAAGGCAGTCGACCCGGACCCGTGGCTCGGTCTTGATCAGGCAGGGCTGATCAGGTGAGGGGCTGGATGGGGGAGCGGGCGATCACCAGCGGTTGCCGCCGCCACCGCCGTAGCCGCCGCCGCCACCACCGCCGTAGCCGCCGCCACCGCCACCGCCGTAGCCGCCGCCACCGCCACCGCGGTTGCCGCCGCCGTAGCCACCGCGGCCGCCGCCACCACCGCCGCCGCCTTCACGGGGGGTGGCCTTGTTGACCCGGATCATGCGGCCCATCCACTCGACGTCCTGGAGGTCGTCGATGGCTTTTTGCTCAGCGGCGTCGTCGGCGAGCTCCACGAAGGCGAAGCCACGCTTGCGGCCGGTTTCCCGGTCGAGGGGAAGGCTGCACTGGCGCACTTCGCCGTACTGCCCGAAGAGATCGACGAGGTCCTCGCGTTCAGCCTGAAACGAGAGGTTGCCGACGTAAATGGTCATTGTGATGCAAATCCTGGAACTGATTCGCTGATGCAGGGGTTCCTAGGGATTGCCAGAAAGACCGGGAGTACCAGAAGAGGTGGTAAAGCCAGAAAAGCTGAACGCTCCGCAGGGAGCCTTGGCGCCATGAATCGAATCAATTGTAGATCCTGGCTGGCCCATGGGTGCCATCCGCGTGGCCTTCCATGGAGAAGCGTGAAGGGGAGTGGAAGGAACTGTGTGGATCGGGGTGCGATCCCCGGTAATGTCCCATTGTCAGCAAACCCTGATCTCCGCCCTTCCTGCGATGACGGCCCCTGTCCCCTGGAGCCTCGCCTGGTGCGAGGACGGTGAGCTGGCTCCCCAGGATCGTTTCGACCTGCTGCAGAGCCTGGTGCAGAGCGAGAACCTGGAGGTGGCCGCATCACTGGTGGTGGCGGTGGAGCAGCTGTCGGTGACCGAGATCACCGCTCTCTCCCTTGGGGACGTGACCGGCCTTTGTGCCTAGGCCGGTCTTGCGCCTCCTCCCCTTGCCGCTGCTGCAGGGCTCAGCCCTGCAGCCTTGAAATCTGCAGCGGCTTGTTGAGTACCCGCAGCTGACGCAGGCCCTGGAACACGTCGTCGGGCATGCCCTTGGGCAGGTCGATGGTGCTGTGGGTGTCGAAAATCTGAATGCGCCCGATCGCCTTGCCGTTGAGACCGGTCTCGTTGGCGATCGCTCCCACCAGGTTGCCCGGTTTGATCCGGTCGCGCCAACCCAGCTCAACGCGGAAGCGCTCCATGTGGTCCTCGGGACCGCTGCTGCGCTCAGTGAATCGATCGCCACGATCGCCCCGCTCGCCCTGGCGCTCGAAGCGTTGGCGTCGGCCGCCCGCAGCCCCATCCCTGCCACCGTCGCGGCCGAAGTCGCGTGCCCCATCACGGCCGCTGCCGCGCAGGTTCTGGAAGTCGTCGTGGCCCTGCAGCAGCAGGGGCTTGCCGGCCAGACTCAGCTCCAGGGCAGCCAGGGCCAGCTGCTCGGCACTGCAGCCCTGCTCGCCCGCCACCCGCTGGATGATCTCCGCCAGCAGGGCCCGCTCCTCCTCGCTGGCACTCGGGGTGTGCAGGGTGGTGGTGAGCCGCTGGCGCAGGCGATCGAGACGGTTCTGATTGATGGTGGCGTTGCTGGGCACCTCCATCGACTCGATCGGCCGGCCCACCGCCCGCTCCAGGTTGCCGAGGAAGCGGCGCTCCCGGGGCGTGAGGAACAGGATGGCGTCGCCGCTGCGCCCGGCCCGGCCGGTGCGGCCGATGCGGTGCACGTAGGCCTCGCTGTCGAACGGCACGTCGTAGTTGATCACCAGGCTGATGCGGTCCACATCGAGGCCGCGGGCGGCCACATCGGTGGCCACCAGCACATCCACCTGGCCGTTCTTGAGCCGTTCGATGGTGCGTTCGCGCTGCGCCTGGGGCACATCGCCATTGAGCACGGCCACGTCGTAGCCGTGACCCTCGAGCGATTCCGCCACGTTGAGCGTGATCGCCTTGGTGCGGGCGAAGATGATCACACCCTCGCTGGTTTCACTCTCCAGCACCCGCTCCAGAGCAGCCAGCTTGTGGGGGCCAGGCACGGTGAGGAAACGCTGGCGGATCCGGCTGGCGTCGGCCGCCTTGGGTTTGATCGTGACCTCGGCCGGCTGCTGGAGGTATTGCTGGGAGATGCGTCGGATCTCCGACGGCATGGTGGCCGAGAACAGCACCACCTGGCGCTGCTCGGGCAGCTGGCTCAGCACCCACTCCACGTCGTCGATAAAGCCCATGCGCAGCATCTCGTCGGCCTCATCGAGCACCAGGGCCCGCAGTTCTGAGAGGTCGAGGGTGCCCTGGCGCATGTGGTCCATCACCCGGCCGGGTGTGCCCACCACGATCTGGGCGCCGCGCTTGAGCTGGTGAATCTGTTCGCGGAAATCGGCACCGCCGTACACCGCCACCGTGCGCACGGCGGGTAGCTGGGCCGCGTAGCTGTTGAAGGCAGCGGCCACCTGCAGGGCCAGCTCGCGGGTGGGGGCGAGCACCAGCACCTGGGGTTTGCGCTGAGTCGTATCCAGGCGGGCCAGCATCGGCAGGGCAAACGCCGCGGTCTTGCCGGTGCCGGTCTGGGCCTGGCCCACCAGGTCGCGGCCGAGCAGGAGCTCGGGGATGGCGGCCAGCTGGATCGGCGAGGGCTCGCTGTAGCCAATGGCATCGAGGGCGCTCAGCACCTCGGCGGAAAAGCCGAAGCGCGCGAAGCCGGAGGCGGGGGCGGCCGCGGTGAGCTCGGTCTGGGTCAGGTCAGTCACGGTGAGGTCAGTCACGGTGAGCTGGGAGGCCGTGAGCTCGGAGGCCGTGAACTCAGTCGAGGCGGCCCCGCTGGTGCCTTTGTCCTGCGCGGCGCTGTCGGCGATGCCGGCCTCAAGCACGGCGGGATCGCTGACAACGGCGCACGACAGGGTGCCGTCGTTGGACGGTTGATTCATGGAGGTCAAATTGAGCCTGCTCAGGCCTGGGCCTGTAGATGTCCTTCAACGCAGGCCGGCAGAGACCTTGACAACCAGAAAAAACCTGAAATAGCCAGAAAAACCTGGATAGCCAGAAAACCTGATGGTCCGAAAACCTGATGAACTGCCCTGCCCTTGAAAAAGGCTGAAACAAAAATCTAGCACCGCTACATCCGGCCGTAGTCGTCAGCTAGGCGCTCGATGTCGCCCTCGCTGAGCGGATCACCGCGCTGCACCTCCACGATCAGCAAGTCTTGATCCCCTGCCGTGGCCCGGTGCACGGCCCCCACCGGGATGAAGAGCTCCCTGCCGGCGGCAGCTTCGCTGAGGTTGCCATCGCATTCGAGCAGCCCGCTGCCGCCCACCACCACCCAGTGTTCGCAGCGGTGCCTGTGGCGTTGGCGGCTGAGGCGCTGGCCGGCATGCACGCAGAGGCGCTTCACCCGGTAGCCAGGGCCCTCGCCCAGCGTTTCAAACCAGCCCCAGGGCCGATGCTCCATGGAGCGGCAACCGCGCGCGCCCCCGACCCTAGAGAGGTCGGCTGGCCGCGGCTACGGCTCGCCGACAGCTCGGGTCGTGTAGAGGCGGGCCCTGGTTCGGGCTCGGGTGAGGCCCGTGTATAGCAGACGGGCATCGAGCTGGCGACCGGCGGGGAGCAAGAGCAGCACTTCGCCGTATTGGCTGCCCTGCGACTTGTGAACCGTGAGGGCCAGGGCTGGTTCCGCTCCCGCCAGCCGGGCCGGATGCAGCAGCCGGCCACCGGGGAACAGCACCAGTCGCCCGCCGTCACCGCCCGCCACCAGCACGCCGATGTCGCCGTTGGCCAGCTCCTGCTCGGGCAGGTTGCGGCGGTTGAGTACGGGCGTGCCCAGCGGCCAGCGCTGCACCGGGCCGGCCAGCGCCTCCCCCAGCAGGGCCCGCTGCACCCCCTCCACTCCCCAGGGGCCCTGGCGGACCGGGCTGAGCAGGATCAGCCGTTCCAGTTCGCTGAGCAGGGCATGGGCGCCTGGGTCGGCCGCGTGGGGGGTCTGCGGCTCAAGCCCGCCGAGGGCCGCCGCCAGCTCCGCCAGACGCTGCTGGTGCTCGCGCAGGCGGGCCATGACATCGGCAGGCGGGCGCCCGGCCGGTGCCTCCACCCACTGCACGTTGTCGTTGGGCTGGAGCTGCTCCAGCTGGGGGCGCAGGGCCATCTGCAGCTCGGCGCCCTCGAGGGCGTTGCTGCGCAAAGCGGCGGCCAGGGCGGCGATGGCACCCTCGTTGCGGTAAGTGGTGCGCAGCTCAACCGCCGCCGGGCCGAGGGCCGCCAGCGCCTCGGGCCGGCAGAGCTCCAGCAGCACGGCCCCGGGGCCCACGGGTGGCAGCTGGTCTGGATCGCCCACCAGCAGCAGCCGTGCCGGTTGCGGCAGGGCCGCCAGCAAGGCCTGCATCAAGGGCAGATCCACCATCGACACCTCATCGACCACCAGCAGATCGAGATCCAGCGGCCGGTCGGGCCCACGGCGAAAGCCCGCCCCGTCGCCGCGGGCCTCCAGCAGCCGGTGCAGGGTGCCGCAGGGCAGGTTGTGCAGGCACTCGGCCAGGCTGGGTTCGAGCATTGCGGCCCCCTCAGCCACGGCGGCGCCGAGACGGGCGGCCGCCTTGCCGGTGGGCGAAGCCAGGTGCAGGCGCAGGTCGGGTTGCAGGCGCAGGGCGGCCGCCAGCATCTGCACCACGGTGGAGGTCTTGCCGGTGCCTGGCCCGCCGCTGAGCAACACCAGCCGCTGTCCCAGCAGGGCCTGCACGGCAGCGCTCTGGTGCTGGTCCAGGCCAGCCGCCGCCGCCCTGGCCCAGGCCTCCCGCTGCTGGCTCGTGGTGGCGGCAGGCTCCACGGCGGCCTGGCCCCGCTCGATCAGGCCCGCGATGCAGTGGCTGAGCTGTTCGTGCCAGCGGCGCCAGCGCAGCCAGCGGCCCGCGCGCACCACGGGCGCCTCGGGCCGCTCCGCGAGCGAGCTGGCATCCACCAGCCAGCCGCACGCCTCCAGCGCCGCCAGCTGGGCGGCGGGCCAGTCGCTGGGCCAGTCGGTCAGCAAGTCGGTGGGCAAGTCGGTCGCGGCTGGGCTGGAGGCGCCGTTCTCCGCCGCTCCCAGCCCCTCCAGGTCGAACGGTGCCGGCCCCTCCAGATCGAGGCCGAGCTCCCCTCGCTCCAGGGCGGCGGCCAGGCCGGTGATCACCTGCTGCAGGGCGAGCCGGCCAGCTGGATTCAGGCCGGCTGCGGCGGGGGCAGGCAGCAGGCGCAGCAGGCTGTCGAGCAGGGCCGGGGCCAGGCTGCTCATGGCTGGCCCTCCCGCAGCAGCGCATCAAGGGCCAGCAACCGCGCCAGCGGGGGGCGCTCCACCAGCACACCGGGCACGTCGCCGCAGGGGGCGTTCAACACAGGCCCCGGCACTCCCCGCAGAAACACGTAGGCATAGCCGCCCAGATGGCGATCCGGGGCATAGCCGGGCAGGCGCCAGTTCAGGTAGCGGTGCAGCGCCACCAGGTAGAGGTGCGCCTGCAGGGGGTAGTGGTTGGACGCCATCAGCTGCTCCATCGCCACGGCGGAGTAGTCGTGCGGGCCGCAGCGCAGTGCCGTTCCCCGTGCGTCGCGCTGGCCGAGGAAGTTGCTCTTCCAGTCGGCCACCCACCAGCGCTCGCCGCAGCGGAACACCAGATCGATCGAACCGGTGAGAAAGCCGCGGCTGGCCACGCTCAGCCCCTGGAGCTGGCGGCCGTAGCCGCTGCCGAACCTGCCGCCGTCGTGGCGGCGGAACACCTCCGCCAGACCGCTGCTACGCACCAGCCGCTGGCGGGCGATGGCCAGCGGCAGGTCGAATGCCATCTCGTTCAGCCAGCTTCCCGGCTCCAGATCGGCCAGGCACAGGCTGCCCAGCTCACCGCCCAGGGGGGTGTGCACCAGCTGCTGCAACGCCGTGAGCACGCTCTCAACCAGATCGGCCGCCAGGCCGGCCCGGTCCAGTTCGCGGATCACCACCGCCCGCGCTGCCTCCAGTTCGCCTGCGCCCAGGGCGGAGTAATTGAGCTGCTCGAGCATGCGGTGCAGCGCATCGCCCGGCGCGGCGCCCCGGGGAAACCGGGCCAGGGGGCCGAGGGCCGGCCAGGCGGCTGGCCGCGGCTCAGTGCCGCTGCTGTCGTCGCGGCTGGTGTCGTCAGTGCCAGCGTCCTCGCCGTCGCGGCTGAGGGCGTCGCTGTCGCGGCCCCCGTCACGCGCCTCCGGTGGCAGGGCGGCGGAGCCGTGGGTCCAGGCGGAATAGCTGGCACGGCCCCAGCGGCTGTCGAGGCTGCGTTCGGGCCGCGGCCCCAGCTCCAGTTCCCCGCGGGGTGGACCGGGGCGCCAGCGCCGCTGCGCGGGCGGATGGGCAGCGGGATCGATCCGTTGCAGCGGCAATGTCCGCAGGCCGTCTTCAGCCGCTTCGTCTTGAATCCAGGGGCTGAGCGGGTTGCCCGTCTCGGCCAGATCGGCCCCTGGCCAGCCCAGCACCAGCAGGTGGCGGGCCCGTGTGCAGGCCACGTAGGCCTTGCGTTCGGCCTCCTGACGTTCGGCCTCGGCGTGCTCCTGGGCGGCGTCGCGGCCGGAGCCCCAGTGGGGGTTGAGGTGGAGATCGAAGCGGGGGCGCAGGCTGCCGGGCGGCCGCCAGCGACGGCCCACCGAGGTGCTGCCGCCGCGGGTGACCCGCCCGCCACGCCACAGGCTGGGACAGATCACCACCGGATACTCCAGGCCCTTGCTGCGGTGGATGGTCACCACGGCGATCGCCGATTCGGCGGCATCGCTGCGGCAGCGGTGTGCATCGGGCACCTCGCGCTCCTCCTGCAGGCGCAGGTTGCGCAGCCAGTCGGCCGCGGCTGCCGTGCCCATGCCCTGGCGGTGCATCTGCTCCTGCACCAGCTCCGCCGCCTGCTGCAGATCGGCGAGGGCCCGCCCGCGCAGCGCCAGCCGGGCCAGGGCGTCGCTGCCGAGCAGCTGCCCCACCACCGCCGTGAGCCCCTGCTGGGGCAGGCGCTCCGCCAGGCGACCGAGGCTCTCCGCCAGGCCATCCCAGGTTTCGGGAGTGGCGCTGCCGATCCGCTCGGCGCTCCAGCCCAGCAGGCTGGAGGCGGCCAGCAGCCGCAGCCGGCCCGGATCGCCGGGGGCGGCGAGGGCATCGAGCAGCCGCTGCAGGGCCAGGGCCCCCTCAGTGGCGAACACATCCCCCTGGCTCACCAGCCGGCTCGGCAGGCCGCGGCGCTCCAGGGCCACCCGCAGGGCCTCGGCCTCGCGGTGGGTGTT
>JBILDP010000262.1:0-2832 GCA_044352535.1 Prochlorococcaceae cyanobacterium | reverse complement strand
AAACATACGCTTTCAATCCAGAGGATCAGTTCATCATGATGAGATCACGGCAAGCCGTGATGGCGGCAAGATGAAGCTGATCTAACCTATGCAGTTCTCAGGGTTCACCTGGGAATGAATAACTTGAATTTGCGAAGAGCAGATTCTATCCTGGTGTCCATGGCGCAGTGGAACCACTCCGATCCATCTCGAACTCGGCTGTGAAACGCTGCAGCGCCAACGATATTTGGGGGGTAGCCCCCTGAGAAAATAGGTCGATGCCAGGTAAAACATTCATTCCAACAACCGTCTGATTTCCGTGCCTGAGGTTTGAGCGCTGCTCAGCCCGGCGGTCGGGATCAGTCAGAAAAAGCCACCCTGCGGGGTGGCTTTTTTGTTGGTTGCCTTGCTTGAAGCTGGCTGTTGTTGTGGCTGGCTGGTTTTGTGACTCCTTTGCTGCGGGGTGTGACCAGGCCCTGGCGGGCGCCAGGATGATTGCATTGCCTTAGGGGGTCAACGATGGAGCGTCGCTTGCCGTGGTTCTGGATTGTGGTGGCCGGGTTGCTGCTGCTGGCACCTACCCCAGCTGGCCGCGTGCTCCTGGATGTGTTGGGCGGCATCACCCTCTCCCTGCTGCTTCTGCCCCTGCTTCTGGGTTTTGCTGGGTTGGTGGTCTGGCAGCTCGTGCAACGTCGGATGCGCACATGCCAGGTGTGTGGCTTCACCTCCATGGGCCTTGAGCAGTGTCCAGCCTGCGGTGCGCCTTTCACTGAGGCGCAGGTGGCTGATGGGCAAACAACGTATTTGGAGATTGACCCCCGAGACGTGACGATTGACGTTGAGGTGCTGAACGAGGATGCTTGAAATGCATGTCTCCTTAGGCCATTCAGAGGGTATTTGCGTGTTGCCAGGCAGCGTCACGACGTCTGATCTGGTTCTGTTGAAAGGGATGGGTGGCTGCCGCGCGCGATTTCGGCCAGGCGTCGTTCGCGCAGGTAGAGGAACAGCGGTGCGCCGCAGGCAAAGGCCAAGGTGACGCAGCACAGAAGCACCCATGGCAGGCCACGCATCTGTAAGCGTCGGCTTTCCTGCACGATCCAGATCACAACTGCCGTGGCACCGATGGCCAGATCGCGTGACAGGGAACTGGCGGCGGGATTGGCATTGGCCATCGCCACAAATAATCCCAAGTCAAACGTTGGACCGCTGATGCGGATGAAGTCGAGATTGGCCAGCCAGGGCAGAACCGCGCCAGCAACAGCCAAGCTCAGATATAACCACTGCAACCACGGGGTGGTTCTGGCGGCTGGGGATCCTTGAACAGGCGGTGGGGTCATGGGGCGTACGCGGCCGGCGTTGCCTTGGGATCGTTGCCCGTCCACAGGAGCACGTCCTGCTCCACCTGGTTGAGCAGCTGCTCACAGCGTTCGGCATAGGCCTCAGCTCGCCGATAGAGACCAGCCATGGCCTCCACGTCGAGGTCGCTGGCCTGCAGTTCAGACAGACTCAACTCAAGAGCGGTGCGCGCCTCGTTGTAGCTGAGGCCCGCAGCCACTGCCTGGGGTGCGGACACTTCTTCTCCAGCAGGCACTGAGGCGGTCGTTCTGCTTCGTCGGGGACGTTTGCCCGAGGATGGGCTGGCTGTGGAGGCGTCTTCCCTCCCTGGGAGATCAGCGTTGGATTGGGCCTTGACCATGGCAGCTGATCAGGGGGTACTGCGACGGATCCCCACCACCCTGGCATCTAGTTCGCCATCGGCAAGCTGCACCACGATCGCCTCGCCGCTGTCTACCTGGTTCAGAGACCGCAGTACCTGTCCTTTGGCATTCCGGACCAAGCTGAATCCACGCTCCAGCAGATGGCTGGGGGAGAGGGCGCGCAACAGTCTGCGGGCGTGTGCGAGATCACGGCGTCGCTGCTCCAGCAGCTGGCGTGGATGCAGTTGCCCAAGCCGTGACAGGCGTTGAAGATGTTGCTGGCGCTCAGCTTGCAGGCGCAGGAACACCACCTGGTTCAGGTGGCGTCGCAGTTGTCCGAGTTGGCCCAGAGCCTGACGGCGATCGGGCAGCAGCGCCACCAAGGCTGCGGTTGGTGTGGCGGCTCGGTAGTCCGCCACGAGATCCACCACGGTGGTGTCGTCTTCATGGCCGATGCCTGTGATCACAGGTATGGGCGAGCGGCTGAGGCAGCGGGCCAGCTGTTCGTTGTCAAACACCGCGAGATCCTCTCGGCTGCCGCCGCCTCGGGCCAGCACCAGTGCTTCCAGTCCGAAGGCCTCGCTGCGGGTATAGAGCAGTTCGAGGGTGGCGCAGATCTGCTCGTGCACTGGTCCCTGGACAGGAATCGGCACGACCAGAACGGAGGTGATCGGCCAGCGCTCGGCCGCCGTGCGAAGCATGTCGGCCAGGGCGGAGCTGGGTACGCTTGTGAGCAACGCAATCCGCTGCGGAGCTTCCGGCAGAGCTCGCTGCCGACTGGGATCGAGCAGTCCCTCGGCCGCCAGAGTGGTGCGCACTTGCTCGAATTGGCGCAGCACGCTGCTGAGGCTGGGGCGCAGGTCGAGGACCTGGACACTCAGGCTGGCCCGGGCAGCCCAGAAATTCAGCTTGCCGACCACCACCACGCCATCCCCTTCCTCGGGCGTGAAGCTCAACTTCGGCAGCTGCGAAGCCCACACCACAGCCTGGATCGAAGCCTGTTCGTCGACCAGGGTGAGCCAAAGATGCCCTTTCTTCAGCTGGGGCCGACTGACCGTGGCATCAATCAGAAATCGCGGTGCAAAGCCCCGCTCCAGCAGGTTGCCGATGGCCGCGTTGAGCTCGGCCACGCTGTAGCGAGGCAGTGCTGGGGTGC
>JBILDP010000261.1:0-2840 GCA_044352535.1 Prochlorococcaceae cyanobacterium | reverse complement strand
TTGGCCAGCCCTGGAGCACCCTGCCGCCGGTGGAGCAGCGCCAGCTGCGCTCGCGCATCTACCGCGAGGTGATCAAGGACCTCTGGATCGGCACCTTCCACGCCCTGTTCGCGCGGCTGCTGCGCTTTGACATCGACAAGTTCAAGGATCCCGAGGGGCTGAGCTGGACGCGCCAGTTCTCGATCTACGACGAGGGCGACACCCAGAGCCTGGTGAAGGAGATCGTGACCCAGGAGCTGGGCCTCGATCCCAAGCGCTTCGAGCCCAAGAAGGTGCGCTGGGCGATCAGCAACGCCAAGAACCAGGGCTGGATGCCCGAGCAGCTGGAGGCCGATGCCGGCGGCCAGCGGGGCAAGCTGATGGCCGAGACGTATCGCCGCTATCGGCGAGCCCTGGCCGCCAACAACGCCCTCGACTTCGACGATCTGCTGCTCCTGCCGGTGCAGCTGCTGCGCCAGAACGAGCAGATCCGCAACTACTGGCACCGGCGCTTTCGCCACGTGCTGGTGGATGAATACCAGGACACCAACCGCACCCAGTACGAGCTGATCAAGCTGCTGGTGACCGACGGCCGTGATCCCGACGCCTTCGACGACTGGAACGGCCGCTCTGTGTTTGTGGTGGGCGATGCCGACCAGAGCATCTACAGCTTCCGCGCCGCCGATTTCACGATCCTGATGGGCTTCCAGGACGACTTCGGCGACGGTGCTCCCGATGAGGCCACCCGCACGATGGTGAAGCTGGAGGAGAACTACCGCTCCACCGCCACGATCCTGGAGGCCGCCAATGCCCTGATCGCCAACAACAGCGAGCGGATCGACAAGGTGTTGCGTCCTACCCGCGGCGAAGGGGAGCCGATCACACTCACGCGCTGCGACGACGAGATCGCTGAGGCGGAGGCGGTGGTGCACCGCATGCGCATGCTCGATGCCGCCCACGACGAGCTGCGGTGGGGCGACATGGCCGTGCTCTACCGCACCAACGCCCAGTCGCGGGCGATGGAGGAATCGCTGGTGCGCTGGGGCATCCCCTACATCGTGGTGGGCGGTCTGCGCTTTTACGACCGGCGCGAGATCAAGGACGTGCTCGCCTACCTCAAGCTGCTGGTGAATCCGGCTGACACGGTGAGCCTGCTGCGGGTGCTGAACGTGCCCAAGCGCGGCATCGGCAAGACCACGATCGAGCGGCTCACCGATGCCGCCAACCAGCTGGGCATTCCCCTCTGGGATGTGGTGAGCGATGCCGAGGCGGTGCGCTCCCTGGGGGGGCGTTCGGCCAAGGGGTTGCTGCAGTTCTGCGAGCTCATCAACGAGCTGCAGCGCTGCGCCCAGGATGCGCCGCCCTCGGAGCTGGTGCAGAAGGTGATGGAGCAGAGCGGTTATCTGGCCGAGCTGATCGCCACCGGCACCGATGAGGCCGAAGACCGGCGCCGCAACCTCAACGAGCTGGTGAACGCCGCCCTGCAATACCAGGAGGAGAACGAGGAGGGCTCGCTCGAGGATTTTCTGGCTTCGGCGGCCCTGGCCAGTGATGCCGATTCCAAGGACACCGAGCAGGACCGGGTGACTCTGATGACCCTGCACGCCAGCAAGGGTCTGGAGTTTCCGGTGGTGTTTCTGGTGGGCATGGAGCAGGGCCTGTTCCCCAGCTACCGCTCCCTCGACGATCCGGCCTCCCTGGAGGAGGAGCGGCGGCTCTGCTACGTGGGCATCACCCGCGCCAAGGAGCGGCTGTTCCTCTCCCATGCCAGTGAGCGGCGTCTCTGGGGTGGCATGCGCGAGCCGGCCGTGCCCTCGGTGTTCCTCTCCGAGCTGCCCGAGGAGCTGGTGCAGGGCGACATCCCCCGCAGCGGCGGCGCGGCGATCCGGCGCGAGCAGCGGCTCGACCGCCTCACCCGTGTGGATCGCGACGACAGCCGCCGGGTGGCCAGTGGTGGTGTGGCCGCGGCGCCGGCCAACGCGGTGCGGCGCCGGGCTCCCGCCAAGGCCTGGGCGGTGGGTGATCGCCTCCTGCACGCCGCCTTCGGCGAGGGCCAGGTGACCCATCTGTTCGGCAGTGGCGAGAAGATCTCGTTGGCCGTGAAATTCCAGGGGATGGGGCCGAAGATTCTCGACCCCCGCCTGGCGCCGATCGAGCCGCTCGGCTAGCCCAGGGCAACCCTGTCCGCATCATGTCTGCGTGATCGCGCGAAAGCGTTATTGCTGCGCTGCGGTCTGCGCTCTCCTGGCCGGCGCTCGGCACTCAGGAGCCTTGTCCGTGCCCGTGCCAGTCGGGGATTGAGCTCTCCTCCCGATCCTGTGGCACGCTCCCGAGGTGCCCGGCGCATTCGGGTGCCTGCCCTTGAAGCACCATGGACATCCCGGGCCTGCCGCCCATTCTGCTCAGCAAGCTTGCCGAAGCTGCCGCAGACAGCAGGGTTGCCCTGGTTGGCGGTGCGGTGCGGGATCTCCTGCTGCATCGGGTTCACAACGACCCCTGGCGCGGCCTCCCCGATCTCGACCTGGTTGTGGAAGGGAGGGCCAGTGCGTTTGTACAGCGGTTGCTGGAGGTTTTGCCGGCCTCAACCGCGCGTGCCGCCCGGGAGCATGGTGCTTTTGGCACCGTTGAGCTGGAGCTCGTGATCGCTGGGCAGCCGGTGCTTCTCGACGTGGCTTCCGCCCGGGCCGAGACTTACCCAGTGCCTGCGGACAATCCAAGGGTCACGCTCGGCTGCCTCACAGACGATCTGTCCCGGCGCGACTTCAGCATCAACGCCATGGCCGTGGATCTGGCCAGTGGGCAGTTGCTCGATCCCCATGGGGGGCAAGTGGATCTGCAGAGACGCCGGCTGCGGCTGCTCC
>JBILDP010000260.1:0-2848 GCA_044352535.1 Prochlorococcaceae cyanobacterium | reverse complement strand
AGCGCTGCTGGAGAGTGGTGGTCATGAGAACGAGAGAAGAGTGGAAACCCAGGGCCAAAACCCCGGAAGACCGGTTAAGTAGGGCGGGCGCCGGAGGGCCGGAAGCCTGCCGACGGAATCCCGTCGCGTCGAACTGTAACGGAAGATTGCGCCGTTTGTGAAGAAGCTGGGCGGATGGCTGGGGTCGCCGACCGAGCTGCTGGTTGAAACCCCTTGCCGCTGCTAGGAGTTCGGTCGCAGGCACGACCGCAAGGCCCACTCCGGCATGGCTCCCTCTTCCACCCTGTTTCGCCTCCCGGCCGCGGCCCTGGCAACCGCCGTTGCGGCCTCAGCCCTGGCGCTCAGCGGCTGTCAGTCCAAGCCCAAGGCCAGCAACGAGCTGTTGCAACTGCAGCAGCGCCAGGAGCAGCTGGAGCTGAAGCTCCAACAGCTCGAACAGAAGCTCAATGCCCCCACGCCACGCGACGCCGCCGACCGCAGCGGCAAGCCTCCAGCCGGGCCGGTGAAGTCGCTCACCTACCGCAGCGGCACCAGCGACGACCGACTGCGCATCTACTGGGCCGACGGCAGCTCCAGCGACCTGCCCTGTACCGAGGAACAGAACACGCTTGTGTGCGGCTGACCCGCCTTGACACCGCCGGGCGGAGGGGGCTGTTGTAGGCACCATCCGAGCTTGATCCCATGCGCTCCGCTCTGGCCCTGCTCACCGGCCTCCTCGCGGTGACAACACCGCTGCTCGCCGATTCCGCACGCGCCCAGGACAGCGCGGTTCCCTTCAGCGCCGTGCGCGCGGTCAACCTGGCGCGGGGCACCGCCATCGCCCAGAACGGGGGCCTGGGCGTGTATCGACCAGCCCAGTGCATGTACGAGACCGCCAGCGGTGGCAACCAGTGCCTGATCAGCAACGACGCCGAGGGCTATCTATTCCGGTTTCTCGGCGGTGCTCCGGGCTGGCAGCAGCTGGGGCTGCCCGCCACGACCGAGACCGAGATCCGCATTGCCCCGGATGGCCGCTCCGTGGTGGGCGTGATCTACAACGGCGCACCGCGCTGAGCAGGGACTCAGCCGGCTGATTCAGCCCCCATCAGCGCCTGCAGGGCCTCTAGCCAGCCGTGCTGCACGGGCCAGAGCTCACGCTGGGTGAGGCTGAGGGCAATGCCCTTCTCGCCGTAGGCCGCCTCATTCACAAACACGGGCCAGACCGGCCCATGGGCCCTTTCGGGCGGTGCCGTGTAGGGCAAGACCTCACCATCGGCGCGGCAGAACAGGGGATCGCCCGACCGCAGGGGCCACCAGTCGCGGTGCTGGCGTCGGCCATCGAGGCAGGCCAGGGGGGTGCCATCGGCGCAGCGGGGGAGATCCAGGCTGCCCAGGTGGCGATGCACCAGCAGCCGAGGGGGCAGCCGCAGCACACCCTGGGCAGCCTGGGCCAGCACGGCCAGGGCCGCCTCAAGCGCCAGTTGGGTCTGACGGCAGATTCGCTGCTGGATCACCCCCTGGGGCACCGGCCCCACCTCGACCACCAGGCCACAGGGCCAGCGCTCCACCAGAAAGCCGGTCTGGGCCTGGTCAGCCTCGTGGAGATACACCGGTAAGCCCAGTCGGTGCTGGATGCCGGCTGCCAGGGCCAGATCCTCCGGCCGGCGGCCGTACACCACCAGGGAATTGCCCATGGCGCTGGTGGTGCTGTGCAGATCGAGCACCGCAACGCAGGGCTGCTGGCCCTCGGGGCCATGGGCAGCCAGCAACTGCCGGGCCCGCACCACCTCCCGCTCACAGCGGCTGGCATCGGCCAGCAGGGTGGGATCGAAACTGCGATTGAGGTCGCGGTCGAGGTAGCGCCGGTTGCGGGTGTGGGCCTCCGGGTTGCCGATCACCAGGTCCAGATCCAGACCGGCCGTGGCCAGGCTGCCGGGATGGGCCCGCCAGTGCTCCAGCAGCCATGGCCCATTGCGCTCATTGCCATGGGTGCCCGCCACCACCAACACCCGTGCCCGCTGCTCGCCCACTGCTCTGGCCGCTGGATTTTGGGGTCAGCCTGGCGCAGAGTCGGACCGGTGCTGCTGCTCCCCCATGGCTCCTCCTCCCTTCGTGGTGCAAGCGGCCCGGGGGCTGTGGCACTGGCAGTGGCTCCAGTTGATGGGCGGCCTGGGCCCGGCCGATCCAGAGGGCAACTACCGCCGGCCCGCCTCCGCCTTCGCCAGCACGCCGCCGCTGCCTGCCAACGCGGCGGCAACCGACGCCCACGTGTTGATCGTGGGTCGCAGCTGCCCCTGGGCGCATCGGGCCTGGCTGGTGTGGAGCCTGCGGCAGCTGGCGGGCAGCATCACGCTGCTGGTGGTGGAGCCCGACCCGAAGGCGGGGCGCTGGCGGTTCAGCGAACCGTTTGAGGGCTGCCTCACCCTGACGGATCTCTACAGACGCTCAGGGGCCCGTAACCCCGAGGGCGGCCCCTTGCGGGCCACGGTGCCGGCGCTCTACTCGCGCAGCCAGGGGCGCATCCTCGTGAATGAGAGCGCCCGGGTGATCGAGCTGCTCAACCAGTGGCCCGCTCCCCAGGGCGCCCCCGACCTGGATTCCGCGCCCCAGCGGCAGTCCACGCGACTGTGGCGCGAGCGGCTGCAACACGACGTCAACGACGGCGTGTATCGCTGCGGCTTCGCCCGCAGCCAGGCGGCCTACGGCCGCGCCGAGGCAGCGCTGTTTCAAGCCCTGGAAATAGCCGAGGCAGCCCTGGGCGCAGCCGAGCCTGACCGTGTCACCACCGGTTCTGGTGCGGAGGGGAGCGGCACAGGCCCCTGGCTGGCTGGCCCTGAGCTCAGCCTGGCCGACGTGCAGCTGTTCCCCA
>JBILDP010000259.1:0-2849 GCA_044352535.1 Prochlorococcaceae cyanobacterium | reverse complement strand
CCCTGATCGCCTACAGCGAGGCGGCCGGCTGCCGCCGCCAGGTGCTGCTGCGCCACTTCGGCGAGGCTCTGACCGAGGCCTGCGGCAACTGCGACGGTTGCCTGGAGCCCAGGGAGCTGGCCAATCTCACCGTGCCGGCCCAGAAGCTGCTCTCGGCGGTGGTGCGCACCGGCCAGCGCTTCGGTGCCGCCCACGTGGTGGATGTGCTCCTGGGCGGCAGCACCGAGAAGATCCGCCAGTTCAGCCACCAGGAGCTGAGTGTGTACGGCATCGGCCGCGAGCTCGACCGCGGCCAGTGGCGCACGCTCGTGCGCCAGCTGAGCGGCCTTGGCTACCTGGTGCCGGTGCCCGATGGCAAGGGCGGTCTGCAGCTGGGCCCGCAGCAGCTGGTGCGGCCGCTGCTGCGCGGCGATACGGTGCTGGAGCTGCCATTGGCGCCGCCACAGAAGGAGAGCCGGCGGCGCCCATCCCCATCGGCAGCGCGACCGGCCGGTGCCATGGCGAGCCCGGATGCCGACCTGGCGGTCGACGAGGCCCTGCTGAGCGCGCTCAAAGACTGGCGACGCGAGCAGGCACGTCAGCAGGGCGTGCCGCCCTACGTGGTGTTTCACGACCGCACCCTGGTGGAGCTGGCCGCGCGCCAGCCCAGCGATCTGCACGGCGTGGGCACCATCGGCGGTATCGGAGCCGCCAAGCTGGAGCGCTACGGCGAAGCGCTGTTGGCGGTGCTCCACCCCGGCCAACATGGATCCGAGCCCGACTGAGCCCCATGCCCCTGATCAGCGTGAAGACCTCCGCACCCGGCGGTGCCCACCCCCAGGCCCTGCTGGGTGAGCTGTCGAGCTCGCTGGCGGCCCTGCTGGGCAAGCCGGAGCGCTATGTGATGACGCTGCTCGAAACCGAGGTGCCGATGACCTTCGCGGGCGATGGGGCCCCGGCCTGCTACGTGGAGGTGAAGAGCATCGGCGCCCTTGATGGCGACCGCACCCGCCAGGTGAGCCATGCGGTGTGCGACCTGATCGAGCGGCACCTGGGCATCCCGACTGAGCGCACCTACATCGGTTTCGAGGATGTACCGGGCCGCCTCTGGGGCTGGAACGGCGGCACCTTCGGCTGAGCGCTCAGGCGTGAGCGCAGCCAGCTAGCCGGGCTGCAGGGCGAACAACTCGCCCTGGATCACCCCCACCGGCGCCAGCCGCTTGCGGGGGCGTGGGTGGCGATGGCCGGATGACAGCGGCGCCGCGGCGAAGGCGATGGGGAGGGCTTGCGGCACGACATGGGGCAGCGTCTGGGGCACGACCTGGAGCGGGGAGGCCCACACCAGGTCGGCAGCTCGGAACACGGCGTAAGGGGAGGCGACAGGCATGACCACCCAACGGGAAGTACACCTGTACTAAGTGGATTGACAGAGCTTGTCAAGCTTTGGCGGAGTCCCGTTTCGCCATGGTCAGCCCCGCCTTCCTGCACCGACGCTCGCCCGTGTTTGCCGGCCGGGCCATGGCCACCTCCAGCTCTCCCCTGGTGACCCGGGTGGGCCTGCGGGTGCTGGAGCAGGGCGGGAACGCCATTGATGCCGCCGTGGCCATGGCCGGGATGCTGGCGCTGGCCGAGCCGATGATGAGCGGGCTAGGCGGCGACACCATGGTGCTGGTGTGGTCGGCGAAGGACCAGAAGGTCTTCGGGCTGAATGGGAGCGGCAGGGCCCCGAGCGGCGCCAGCCTCGAACGCATCGGGTCCGTGCCGGTGATGCCGGAGCACGGTGCCGCCACCGTCACGATCCCCGGCGCCGTGGATGGCTGGTGCGCGCTGCTGGAGCGCTTTGGCACCCGATCGTTGCAGCAGCTGTGGGAACCGGTGATCGCCTACGCGCGCGAGGGGTACCCGGTGGGGGAATCGATCGCGGGGTTCTGGGCCGTGGGTGCCGCACTGATGGGGCCCAACGCACCCGCACTGCTGAAAGACCTGTTTCTGATCGATGGAAAGGCCCCGCAGCCCGGCCAGCTGATGCGCCTGCCCCTGCTGGCCGCCACGCTCGAGCGCGTGGCCCGGGAGGGTCGCCAGGGGTTCTATTCAGGTCCTGTGGCCGAGGCGATCGCCGGCACGATCAGCGCCGGCGGTGTGCCCACGACCATCGCCGACGTGGAGGCCCAGCAGCACGCCGCCGAGTGGGTGGAGCCCCTCAGCGTGGGCTTCCGGGGCCGGGAGGTGCTGGGGATGCCACCCAATTGCCAGGGGGTGGTGGCGCTCCACGGCCTCGGCATCCTCGACGGCCTGCCGCTCGCCACGATGCCCGAAGCGGAGCGGCTGCACCATCAGATCGAGGCGATCCGTCTGGGTTTCGAGCTGGCGATCGATGTGGTGGGCGAGCCCACCCCGGCAATGCTGGAGCAGCTGAAGCAGCAGCTCAGCCCGCAGGGCCTGGCCGCCGCCCGCAGCCGCATCACCCAGCAGGCAAGGCCTGCCACCCGGCCCCAGGGGGCCAACTCGGGCGACACCAGCTACGTGTGCGCCGTGGACGGCGAGGGCAATGCCGTGTCGCTGATGACCAGCATCTGCGGACTGTTTGGCTCAGGGCTGGTGGCGGGCGACACGGGCGTGCTGCTCAACAACCGGGCCACCCAGTTTTCCAGCCAGCCGGGCCATCCCAATGCCCTGGCACCCGGCCACCGGCCGCGCCATTCGATCCTGCCAGCGATGGTGCTGCGCGATGGCATGCCGGAATTCCTGATGGGGGTGATCGGCGGCAACGCCCACCCCCAGGGGCTCACCCAGATCCTGGTGAACGCCCTCGATCTCGGCATGAATCCGCAGCAGGCCGTGGATGCGCCGCGTTTCAAGCTGATCATGCA
>JBILDP010000258.1:0-2854 GCA_044352535.1 Prochlorococcaceae cyanobacterium | reverse complement strand
TGGTCTGGCCGCCTTTGCACGCCGCACCTTCGGCACCGACAACCCCGAAGTTGCCGTCTACATCCACACCGGTGCAGGGCAGACATCCGTTGGCGGCGGACGCACCGGACGCAAGACCATCAACGCGATGGCCATCAGCGAGGCCGATGCCGAGTGGATGCGCGAGCAGATCCGCCAACTCGACAGCGCGCTGGGGATCAACTTCCGCTTTGTTTCCTCCAGCACCGAGTCGAATCTCGACATCTACTACGACGAGGCCATCAGCCTCTCCAGCGACCGCACCACGCTGGGCATCGCCCTGGCCAACGACAACGGCCGCCAGAGCTGGTGGGAGCTGATGCTCAACGCCTCGGCCCTGGCCGGCAATCCCAGCGGCTTCCGCTACACCTTCCTGCACGAACTGGGTCACGTGCTCGGCCTCGAGCACCCCTTTGACGACAGCGATGGCGATGCCGAAGGCCAACGCTTCGGCTGGCCTGATGCCGCCACAACGATGATGGCGTACACCCGACCGCCCGGCGGCTGGCCGGAGACGTACCAAACCCTGGATTGGGCGGCCCTGGCCAGCGTGTGGGGGCTGGATCAAGCCAACGGCAGCGGCTGGCGCTTCAGCAATCCCAACAGCGGCGAAGCGGTGCTCGACAGCAGCCAGGCGCTGGGGCGCCTGCTGGCAGCAACACCAGACGACCAGTTCCTGGGCCGCGCCGATGGTCTCACCGCCGGCACAACCAGCCCGGAGCCGGAGATCACCGAGCAGCCCGAATCCCCATCCCAGCCAGAACCACAGCCAGAGCCCCAGCCACCACTGATCGACAAGAGCGTCGATCCCACAGCGCCCAGCACCAGCACCTTGCCGGTGTTGGTGGTTTCAGAACCCCAGTCCACCAGCCTCAATCCAGGCGAGATCAGCTGGCTGCCGCTCTGGCGCCAGCTCGACCTGGAGCTGGGTGTGGTGCTCGATGCCAACAACCAACTGCAGGTGTTGAGCCCAACCAGCTTTGGATCCACACCTCGCGACGGCCACCAACTGGTGGACCTGGTCGTGAACGGCAGCACCCAGGCCGATGTGGTGTTCGCCTCCAGCGGCAGCACCGTGGATCTGGGGGTCGGCCAGGACGTGGTGTTCAGCATCAGCGCCACTGGCGGCAACAACCGTCTCTATGGCGGAGCCCAGTCGGATCGCTTCGTGCTGGGTGCCGCTGGAGATTGGGTGTATGGGGGCCTGCGGCTGGCGGGCACGGAGGAATCGACCACCGATGGTGCCAGCAACATCTTTGTGATCGACCTGGATGCCCGGGGGACCTCCTGGGCTACAGATCCCGCCATCGAAATCCGCGACTTCCAACTCGGCCGCGACAGCCTCACGCTGATCGAGGGCGATCCCAGCCTCTCCACACCGCTGCCGCTCTCTCCTGCCACCTATCAGGAATGGCGCGAGAAGCTGCAAGACGACTACAACGTGGTGATCAACGCCGCGCCAGAAGTGCGCCAGGCGCAGCGCAACTGGGCCATCACCAGCAGCGGCGAGCTGGTGGGCAGAGACGGCGTGAAACGCCCCTTCAGCCTCACCGCCAGCGACCTGTTCAGTGATCTCGACTCGGGTGAACTCACGCTGGTGGGCTTCGAGGGCAACCCGTCGTGGCTGCAAGTGGTGAACGGCAAGCTGCAAATCGCCGAGAACGCCAGTCCAGCCTCCGGCAACTACTCCTTCGCCGTTGCCGGCAGCGACGGTCTCAGCCGCACACCGCTCACCCGCTTCAATCTGGCCGTCAATCCCCAGGTGTCGATCGGTTCACTCTCCATCCCCGCCGGCTCGGCGCTGCAATTCCTGTTCAGTGGCGCCGGCGATGCCGCAGTGGAGTTGTTGATGCAAACCCTCGACGACAACAACCAACCCCTGCACAGCCCGCGGCTGATCGCGGGTCAGATGGGTCGCAGCGCCGGCCTGCCCGCAGGACTCAACGGCAACCTCAGCAATGCCGTGGCAGGGGATCTGTTCACCAGCGGCAGGATGGCCTTCTTCCTGCGCAGGCCCATGGAGTCGGCGGAGCTGATTCCCCTGGAGATCAGCAACGCGGGCAGCGAGGCCTTCCGCCTGGTGGCTGGCAGCATCAGTGTGGATGCTGAGGTGGTCAGCGCAGCAGCCGCAGCCCCGCTCACCTCGTTTGTCGATGTGGGCGGCGAAACGCTGCTTGGCCTGGCCCTGCCCAGCCTGGCGCCAAGCGGCGACCAGCGCCGCGACAGCGGCACGAACCGGGTGTCTGTTTCCATCAACCTGTTCCGGGAGGCCTCCTTCAACAGCACGGTTGGCTTCTATCTCGCTGATGGCGTCACCGGGGCCGTGGTGGATGGGAGCACCGGCACCTTCGTGAGCGGCACTCCCTTTGATGAGCAGGGCAACCAATCACCCGACTACATCACCCAGGCCAAGAAACACGCTGTGTGGAAGGGCACTGTGGGCAATGGCGCTCAAACCACCATCACCCAATCCTTCGATGTGCATGCCAGTCTCAACCTCGACAGCAAGGTGCTGCTCCCCTTCATGGAGGTGGAAACCAGCAGCAAGGTGAATGCCAACAACAGCACCCAAACCTTTATCGCCGGGTCCTCGGGCAACAGTGATCGCATCTCCCACATCACCCTGCTTGGCAACAATGTGTTCGGCTTTGAAGACCAATTACAGGGTGGCGATTTCGACTACGACGACATGGTGGCGGAAATCGGATCTATCAACATCAGCCCGGTAGACCCCATCTAATCCACGAGAAAACAACCAGGGGAGATTCGCCGTGGCCCAAACCATCTTCAACCATGAAAATGAAGCCATCCGAATCTCCATTGGTGATTTTCAGAT
>JBILDP010000257.1:0-2861 GCA_044352535.1 Prochlorococcaceae cyanobacterium | reverse complement strand
CCACCTACCACGAACGCATGGTGTGGGGGCAGGGCGATGGGGCCGGGCTCACCGTGGTGTCCACCGCCCTCGGCAAGGTGGGAGCTCTGGCCTGCTGGGAGCACTACAACCCCCTGGCCCGCTTCTCGCTGATGGCCCAGGGCGAGGAGATCCATTGCGCCCAGTTCCCCGGCTCGCTGGTGGGTGAGATCTTCAGCGAGCAAACGGCCGTCACGATGCGGCACCACGCCCTGGAGGCGGGGTGCTTCGTGATCTGCTCCACCGCCTGGCTCGACCCCGCCGACTACGGCGCCATCACCCCAGATACGGCGCTGCACAAGGCCTTTCAGGGGGGCTGCCACACCGCGGTGATCAGTCCGGAAGGGCGCTACCTGGCGGGCCCATTGCCCGAAGGCGAAGGCCTGGCGATCGCCGTGCTCGATCGATCGCTGATCACCAAACGCAAGCGAATGATGGACAGCGTGGGGCACTACAGCCGGCCTGATCTGCTGAGTCTTCGACTCAATCGCGCACCCACCACCCAGCTGAGCCCCATGGCGATCGGCAGCGAGTCATGCGCTGCCGCCGAACCGTTGACCACCCACCAGGAGATGGCTGATGTCTGAGCTCGGACGCCTGATCACCGAACTGCAGGTGCACGGCGTCGCCGACCCTGCCCTGCCCGGCAACCGGGGTCGGCGCGGCGGGGCAGGCCCCTCCGATCACCGCGCCCTCACCATCGGCGGCAACACCGTGATGGTGCCCGTCTACAACTCCGCGTCGCAGGCCTCGCCCTACAGCCTCCAGGCCAACCCCGAGGGCGGCGTAGCCCTGGCCCATGCCGCCGGCGAGCCGCCGCGCCCGGTGGCGGTCACCCACGAACCCGCCTTCTACAGCCTCACCACGGCGGATGGCATTCCCTACCGCTCCATCGCCCTGCTGCACGGCCGGGATGTGCTCGCCACCACCCTGCTCCAAACCTGCATTCGCTTCCGCGACCGCAGCGACTCCTGCCAGTTCTGTGCCATCGAGCAATCGCTCGAGGATTCCCGCACCATCGTGCGCAAAACGCCGGAGCAGGTGGCCGAAGTCACCGAGGCCGCCGTGCGGCTTGATGGCATCCAGCAGCTGGTGATGACCACCGGCACGCCAAACAGCGACGACCGGGGCGCCCGCCTCATGGCGGAAACCGCCGCCGCCGTGAAGCAGCGGGTGACCATCCCGATCCAGGCGCAGTGCGAGCCGCCGGCCGATCCCATCTGGTACGCGCGCATGAAACAGGCTGGCGTCGACAGCCTGGGCATGCATCTCGAGGTGGTGGAACCGGAGGTGCGGCGCCGGATTCTGCCCGGTAAATCGGAGGTGAGCCTCGACGCCTACTACCAGGCGTTTGCCGATGCTGTGGCCGTGTTCGGTCGCGGGCAGGTTTCCACCTATCTGCTCGCTGGCCTCGGCGACCGCGCCGAGTCTCTGATCGCCTGCAGTGAGCGGTTGATCGCCATGGGTGTCTACCCGTTTGTGGTGCCCTTCGTGCCCATCGCCGGCACGCCGCTCGAACACCATCCAGCCCCATCCACCGACTTCATGGTGGAGATCTATTCCGCTGTGGCGGCACACCTGAAGCAGTCGGATATCAGCGCCGAAGCCATGGCTGCCGGCTGTGCCAAGTGCGGTGCCTGCTCAGCGCTCTCGTTGTTTGAAACCGATCGCTGACACCCATGTTCTTCATCGATCCCAGCAGCCACGAGATCGGCCGCAGCCCCAGTTCAGCGCCCGCCTCCTTCACCCCTTCGGTGCGATGGGGGATCGGCATCGATGCCGACGACTTCCGCCTCTCACCAACGGCCAGTTCCGATCGCTTCTCGTTCCATCTGCTCAGGCCCCGCTCGTTGCTGCTGCAGGGCTACTGGCAGCTGCGCAGCGCCATCTTCTGTGAGGAGCAGCACCTGTTTGAAACCAGCGACCGTGATGAGCTCGATCCGGTCGCCTATCCGATCGCGGCCGTTCACCATGGCGCCGACCACGGCGGCGACGTGGTGGGTGTGGTGCGGATTGTGGAGCCGAGCCCAAGGCTCTGGTATGGCGGGCGTCTCGGAGTGCATCAGGCGTTCCGGCGCCACAACCAGATCGGCAAGGGGCTGATCTGGAAAGCCGTGACAACGGCCAATGGCTGGGGATGCGATCGGTTTCTGGCCACCGTGCAGATCCAGAACGTGCGCTTCTTCCAACGGCTGCATTGGTCGTCGATCGATGAACTGGAGATCAAGGGGATCGGCCATCACCTCATGGAAGCCGATCTCAGCTACTACCAGCCCTCCAGAGAGCGTCGACCCGCCGCCCTGCAGGCGGCGGCATGATCACCATGGCGTTGCCGACGCTTGCGGATCAGCTCAGGGGCCTGGGCGGTCTCCAGGCCAAACGCGACATTCAGGCACCCGCGGCTGTTTTCAACCACCAGCCGTTTGCGGAGCTGGGAATCGCAGCGCGCCTGGGCGACGATGCCGCCCTGCTGCCCCCCCAGGGCGGGCCCCTGCTGCTGGCCTGTGAAGGCATGCACCCAGAACTGGTGGCCGACGACCCCTGGTTTGCCGGCTGGAGCGGGGTGCTGGTGAACCTCAGCGACATCGCCGCCATGGGGGGCCGCCCCCTGGCCCTGGTGAACAGCCTCTGGAGCGCCGGTGAGCAGGCCGCCGCTCCGCTGCTGGAGGGCATGCGCCACGCCTGTGCCACCTTTGCGATCCCGATGGTGGGTGGCCACACCAACAGCCAGAGCCCTTACACCGCGCTCTCGGTGTCGATCCTCGGGATTGCCGAAGGGCCCGTGCTCTCGGCACGGACTGCCCAGCCAGGCGATCGGCTCGTGCTGCTGATCGACGCCAACG
>JBILDP010000256.1:0-2875 GCA_044352535.1 Prochlorococcaceae cyanobacterium | reverse complement strand
GTTGTCTGCAATACCACCTACGAACCCGATCCCGAGCAGGCCTATCGCTCCCCATGCTGCGATCACCCAATGGAGGAAATCGTCAGTGGCAGAGAATTGCGGATCCGCTCGGTTGACTACGTGCTGAATGATTCTGCCCAGCCAACTTTCGCCACCGCAACAGCGGTTTGATTGCCATGCATATGCCCCTTGAAGACACCCTCGGCCTCAACCTACTGGCCGCCAATCAACATCAGGCCGAGCACAACCGCGACCATTTCGATGCCTGGCAACTGCTCTGCCTCAATGTGATGAGCAGTCCCGGCGCCGGCAAGACCTCACTGCTGGAACGGACCCTCACAGCACTCGCCACTGACTTGGAGATGGCGGTGCTGGAAGGCGACATGACCACCCAGCTCGACGCGAATCGGCTGGAAGCCGTTGGCATACCGGTGGTGCCGATCACCACCGGTCGGGCCTGCCACCTCGACGCTGCGATGGTGAGCGGTGGATTGAGGCTGCTCAAGCAACGCCTCGATCCGGCCAGCCTCGATCTGCTCTGGGTGGAGAACGTGGGCAACCTGGTCTGCCCAGCTGAATTCGAGGTGGGAGAGCACCGCAAGGTGGCACTCCTCAGTGTCACCGAGGGCGAGGACAAGCCACTCAAGTACCCGGTGATGTTCCGGGAGGCGCACTGTGTGCTGATCACCAAGACCGACCTTCTGCCCTACCTGCCGGTCGACATCGAACAAATCGAGGAGCACATCCGCGCCGTGAATCCGCGCTGTGCGGTGATCCGCGTCTCAGCCAGCAGCGGCGAGGGTCTAGAGACCTGGCATCAGTGGGTGCGGGAGCAGCTGACAGCTGTTGTCAACGCTTCCGTCCGAGCGCTGGTGACGGCATGAGCGGAACCACGCATCCCGCGGCAGACCACCTGCGCCGCGAACTCGAAAGCCAGGGCGTGCGCTACGCGCTGGCCAGCTACGTCGACCTACACGGCGTATGCAAGGCGAAGGCCGTACCCCTCAGCCATCTTGGGTCGATGCTGGGCGGCTCGGAGCTCTTTACCGGCGCGGCCCTCGATGGCGTGCCGCAGGAGGTGAGCGACGACGAAGTTGCCGCCGTGCCCGACCCGGCTACGGCCACCGTGCTGCCCTGGCAGCGGGAGCTGGCGTGGATGGCGAGCGACCTCCACCTGCACGGCAAGCCGTTTGAAGCCTGCAGCCGCAACATCCTCAAGCGGGTACAGACCCAGGCGGCCGCCATGGGGTTCCGCTTCAACCTCGGTATCGAAACCGAGTTCTTCGTTCTGCGCCGCGATGAGCGGGGTCAGGCAGTGCCCCTGAGCCCCCGCGACAACCTCGACAAACCGGCCTACGACGTGAGCACCCTGCTCGACAACATGGGCTGGCTCGATGAGCTGGTGAGCGCCATGAACACGCTGGGGTGGGGCGTGTATTCCTTCGATCACGAAGATGGCCCCGGCCAGTTCGAGATTGACTTCAACTATGCCGAGGTGCTCACCATGGCCGATCGGCTCACTTTCTTCAAGCTGATGGCCAAGGAGATCGCCCACCGTCATGGGTTGATCGCCACGTTTATGCCAAAGCCCTACGGCGATCGCACCGGCAGTGGCGCCCACTTCAACATGTCGCTGGCGGATCTGCACAGCGGTGCCAATCTGTTCGAAACGACAGAAAACACGCCCGGCAAGGTAAGCGAACTTGCGCATCAGTTCATCGCCGGGGTACTTCGCCATGCACCGGCCATTTGTGCGGTGATAGCCCCCACGGTGAACAGCTACAAGCGACTGGTGGCCCAGGGGAGCATGTCGGGGTTCACCTGGGCGCCGGTATTCATCTGCTACGGCAACAACAACCGCACCAACATGCTGCGCATCCCCTCCCCGGGTGGGCGCGTGGAATGCCGGGCCGCCGATATCTCCTGCAATCCCTACCTTGGGGCAGCAATGATCCTTGCTGCAGGCCTGGAAGGTATCCGCGAGGGGCTTGATCCAGGGCCTCCCAACCTGGTGAATGCCTACACGCTCACGGCCGCCGAACGCGCCGAACAGGGCCTGACGATGTTGCCGCGCACTCTGGATGCTGCGATCGAGGCTTTCGCAGCAGATCCACTCTCCAGAACCGTATTTGGTGATGCCATGTTTAAAGCCTACGTGGCCTACAAGAAAGAGGAGTGGGAGAGCTACCACTGCGCAGTATCCGAGTGGGAACACAACCGTTATCTGACATTTTTCTGATTTCCCCTCACGGGATCATCTCAGATGCCGTCAACCAGATCCGCCAGGCTCCATGGGCCTTAGAGCATCCCTTCAACCGTTTCCATCCACAGCCACCGAAACGATGACCCATCCCGACAAATCCAAGTACGTCCGCACGGGCAAGCCGCGCCGCCGCCTCGCGCTGCTGGCTCTTGTGGCTTCCCTCAGCAGTGGCCTGCTGGCGGCCTGTCAGACCCCATCGAGCGAGAGCACGGCCGTGCGCATCGGCTACAGCGCCTGGCCGGGTTGGTTCCCTTGGGCGGTCACCGAGGCCAAGGGACTGTTTGGCAAGACCGAAGTGAATGCCCAGATGCAGTGGTTTGACGGCTACCTCGACAGCATTAACGCCCTCAATGCCGGCCAGCTCGACTGCAACAGCCAGACGTTGAACGACACCATCAGCTCCATGGCTGGCGGCGCCGATCTCCAGGTCGTGCTGCAGAACGACTACTCCACTGGCAATGACCAGATCATCGTGGCGGAGGGCATCGGCTCCATTGCCGATCTGAAAGGCAAGAAGGTGGCCGCAGAAGAGGGCACGGTCGACCACTACCTGCTGCTGAAGGTGCTCAAGGACAACGGCCTCAAGGCCTCCGACATCACCTTCGTCCCCCT
>JBILDP010000255.1:0-2883 GCA_044352535.1 Prochlorococcaceae cyanobacterium | reverse complement strand
GACTGATCCGCAGCGAGCGGCTCGATCGCCTCGCCCTGCGCAGCGCCCATGGCGACCTGCGCCGCAGCCCCGAGGAGCACGCCGCTGCGCTGGCGCGCCTTGAACGGCTGCTGCACCACAGTGGCGGTATCTACTTCGGCAGCGAGCTGGATCAACAGCTGGCGGTGGCCAACTCCTCAGCCCAGCGCCGCAGTCAGGCCCTGGTCACCGTGCGTTTCCGCTGTGCGCCCTGGACGTTTGCCTTCATCCGGGAGGGCCTGCAGCGCTACCCGATCGAGCACACCCGCTTCTCCAGGCCCCTGCCCGGCGACAGCTGGTGGCACCACCCCAGGGCGCCCCACGTGCTGGAGCCCGGGCCGGCTGATGCCAGCCATCCCTACCCGGTGGAGCTGGATCTGCCGCCCTGGACCGTGGCCGCCGACATCGATCTCCGCAGTTGGTTGTTTGCCTTCGGTGGCGGGATCCGGATCGAGAGCCCTGAGGTGCTGCGGCAGGAGTTGGTGCAGCGCAGTCGCGAGGCGATTGCCGCCAATGGTGAGATCACTGACGATTTCTTCCCCAATCGGCTCGGCCGCGACTGAAAAGCCCCCGGATGCACTGCATCCGGGGGCCAGGCAATCAGGCGCCGACCATCAACCAATGAAGGCTCACTCGTCTTCGTCTTCGCTGCCGATCGGGGCCAGGGTGATCTGCTTGCGGCCGAGCTTGATCTCGAATTCATCGCCGGGCTGCAGGCCCAGGATCGCGGTGTAGGCCTTGCCAACGAGCAGGTTGCCGTTGAACTGAACCTTGGTGGTGTAGCTGAGTTTGCGGCCGCCCTTGCCGCGCCCTTTGCCGGTTTCACCAAAGCTGAGACCCTTGGCTTCCAGCAGTGCCTCATAGAAGGCGGTGAAGTTGAGCCGCTCGCTGCCGTCCTTCTTGGTGCTCACGTAGCCGCAGCTGCGCACCAGGTCGGATTTGGAGGCGTCGCCAAGCTCCTTCACCTTGGCGAGCAATTCAGAACCGGTGAGCATCGTTGTCCCTTTAAACATCACCACCCTAGCAATCCGAATGCGCGTTGGATTCGCAGCGGCTCCGTGCAGCCTTGAACCGGTTTGATCTGCATCAGCGATGCTGCAGACCTGGCATCCCAGCCGGGCATTCCAGCTGGGCATTCAACTCGGGCATTCCACCGCCAGCCCGATCACTTTCTCAATCGCTTGTGGATCATTGCCCGGTCATCCGGTGTCTGCACCATCCCACGGGATCATTGCCAGCGGCGCCAATCTGGGGGGTGCTGCCGAGAGGGTGATGGTTCGTTTAAAAGTGCTGCTCGGTCTCCTGGCTGTTGCCGCGGCAGCCGCGGCTGCCGCCCTGGCTCAGCAGCCCGTGCAACCCCTGCCCCAGGTTGGCAGTTGCCCCCTCGGTTACTACAGCTCTGGCGGATACTGCCTGCCCAGTGCCAACGGCAACACCCGTGGCGCCATCGAGATGACGGGCAACAGTTGCTCGCTGGGCTTCTACGCCTCCGGCAACGACTGCGTGAGCAGCACGAGCAGCAAGCGCGAGGCCATCTCGAAAATCGGTCAATCCTGTCCGCTGGGCTGGTTCAGCTCCGGCAGTTACTGCCTGAAAAGCCGCTGATCGCGATCAGCCGGCGGCCTGTCGCTGTTTGCCAGCCAGAGCGCTTTTTTTCCGCAACACCCTGGGAGCACGGAGGACCTCGACCCCTGATTCGGGTGAACCTTCACAGAATCTTCCGCCCATCGAGCGGTAAATGGCTACCCATCGCGGGGTGAATTCCGTAGGGTCACCACCTTGGATCACGCCTTGGATGGCCACCCCCCGCTCCCTTGAACCCGCTTCCCTGCAATGGCAGGACGATGGCGAACTGGCTGCCCAGGATGTGTTCGCCCTGGTGTGCCGCCTGCGCGAGGTGGAGACCGCCGAGCACAGCAATGAGCTGTGGCGTCTGGGCCACAAGACCCCGGCAGCTCGGGAATGCGGCAACGGCCTGTAGCCCAGCGGGCGGTTCCCCGTATCCGTGGGCACTGCCACCGGCGTCTCAAACGGCCAAAGATGGATCAGGAAGAAGAGAGATACCCCAGCCATGCGAGAGGTCGTGTTCCGGGTGGTGAGCGAAGGGCGCGGACAGCTGGAAGCCCAGGCCGAGACCCTGCCCATCCGCATTGCTGCCCCAAACCTGGAGGAGCTCCAGCACGAAGCCCGCGAGGCCCTGATCGAGCACCTGGGCCCGGCCCACTGCACCTACCGGGTGCGGGTGCGCCGCTGTCCCACCCAACCGGAGAGCCTGATCCGGCCGCTGCAGCGCCTGCAGGTTCCCCGCCCGTGAGCAATGAAGCGTGCTTCATGAAGAGCCGTTGCCGCCGGTAACGAGGGGTGTCGATCGGCGTGCGGCAGTTGCCGGCTGGAGGTGGCTGATCCATGGTGGATGCAACGGGATTCGGAGGCTCCACGGATGGAAGACAGCCCCCCTGAGCACCAGCAAGGAGCGCGCTGACGATCCGGCCCCTGCTCCAACACTCTCAACGGATCTGTGATGTTCCTGACCCAACTGTTCGCCTAACCCAACTGTTCGTTTGACGCTTTGTTTGAACAGCAGGGGTCGTCCATTGCATCGCCCCAGGTGCCCCGGACTTCTGGAACGTCCCCCTAGACACCTGGCCCCAGGTGCCAGCGCCGGCAGCTCCGCCCACAACTGAACATTCCTCTGATCGGTGACGATCAGGCTCTAACCAAGCAACCAAATCTCGCGCAGCTGCGCCCGCACCCCCCTGGGTCGGCACCACGGCTGAGCAGGCAAATGCCCGGGGCCCTCGCTCCGGGCTTTGTTGTGGGCCAAGTCACCTGCGCGAGGTTCGGGCTCTGGCCTCTCTCCGGCCT
>JBILDP010000067.1:0-9933 GCA_044352535.1 Prochlorococcaceae cyanobacterium | reverse complement strand
TGGGGTGAAACAGCCCTACGGGGCGGCTGTGCTGGAGCTGATCCGCAGCATGCCGCCATCGGCGGGCAGCAACTACTTCCAGTTTGTCGACAACAACTTCAACCCTCTCACCATCGGCACGGTGATCCATGCGCCGATGGTGCCGTTGTTCGGCGCCGGTAGCGGTGATCGCCAGATCATCGTGCGCGACCTCACCCCCTGGTCGCCGGATCAGGCCTCGCTGGTGGTGCAGGGCCTGCGCGACATCAGCCTGGGCCGGGGCGAGCCCGACTCCGTGGTGCTCGAGCAGATGCGGCTGGTGGGCACCTACACCGAGGCTGCCCAGAGCCTGCAGAGCTTTGTGGCCTATGCCTGGAACGACCCGATCCTCAAATTTGGCCTGCTGAATGAGGCGCTGCCAGTGGCGCCCTTCACCAACAGTGCCGACTGGCTGGCTGAATTCCGCACGATCTACACGGGCGTTGAAATCCCCCAGAGCCTGGATCTGGTGAGTGCGAGCTATCCCTCGCTGGTGAACAACAGCCTGTTCAGCCCGATCGCCGCCGATGCCGTTGTCGGGGGCTACCTGCCACTGCCATTTGTAGGCACGGGCCGCACCGATCAGCTGGTGCTCAATAACACCATCGGCGCTGGGATAAACCTCAAGTTTGCCTTTGAGGCCTGGCCCTTCAGTGGCACCCTGGCCTCCTTGAAGATCCCCTTCTTCAAGCCGCGTACCTGGTCGGTGAAGGTGAATTCGATCACCGGGGGCCCGCTGATGGGCGAATTCGAGGTGTTCCTCGACGAAAACCGCAATATCGGGCTGGATGCCGGCGAACTCAACAAGCAGATCAACCAGGCCTTCTATCAGTTCGATCTCACCAGCCGCATCGACCAGATCCTGCTCGACTCCAGTGAGGCGGCCAACCTGGTGTGGAACGGCAGTGATGCCTATGCGGTGCAGCGCCAAAACGGCCAGCCGGATTTCCGCTCCGGGCTGATCATCACCCGGCCGGCAGCCCCTGGCTCAGTGGTGGATGTGATCACCGGCCTGGCCAACAACTCCACCTACATCTCCCGGGCCGATCTCTCCATCGCCGACACCCACTGGGAGTCGGTGAAGAACAGTGCGCTGCTGGATTACATCCCCGCCTCCTTCAGCACCGTTTCGGGGGTGGGCACCAGCCGCTGGTTTGATGCCATCAATTCCGATCAAAACCGCCAAGCCCTCAGCAAGGTGGTGCCCGCGAGCCTGGAGAAGGCTTTCAAGGCGAGTCTGAAGCTGCCCGCAAGCCTCAGGGCGGATTACAACAGTGTGCTGCGCGTCTATGACGCCCTCGCCCGGGCTTCAACTGATCCCGCTGAAGCACCTGCAGATCTGCTGGAGCAATACAGCTTCGAGACCCGGGTGATGCTGCTCACCGGGCTGATCAGCAGGCTCTACCAGGGGCTGACTGTGCAAACGGAGCAGCTCGGCTCCCCCAACAACCCCAACGGCTACGACGCCGAGATCTACGCCTACCAGGCGTTGCCCTACCTGGCCCTCACCCTGCAGGGTCAGACAGATCAGTATTACCGCAATCTGCTCAAGCTGATTGCCCAAGGGGTGGGAGATCCCAACTATGCCAACAGGGTTGCCAGCGGCATCGACGCCAACACCTACCAACTCGATCTCAGCAACAGCAACGATCTAGCCCTGCTGCTGGGGTTTGCCCGGCTCACCATGCCCCATCAGGGCCTGGGAGCGCTCACGTACAACAAGAGCCGGCTCGATTTCAGCGGCGCCCGGGAAACAGAGCTCAAAGGGCTGATCCAGGCCATGCGCCTGGGAGATCGGGCTGCTGAACTGAAGGCCTACATGCAGGCCTTTGATGACATTGCTGCAGGGCAATACGATGCCAATCCACTGCTAGTGACCACGGCAGTATCGGGGATCAAAACCCAGCTGCTCGAGAGCAACGGCGTGCTCGACAAGCTGGCCGCCGCCATCAGCAGCAACAGCTTGAACAGTGGCGTATCAGCCCAGGAAGCCTCACTGCTCAGCAGTACGTTCCAACCGCTCACGCCAGACGATTTCAGCGCGATCAACAACGCCATCCTGCAGCGCAGCAGCACATCCTCTGTTACGCCAGCAGTGGCGGGCCTGAGCAAGGCCCAGACCGTGGAGCAGGCCTTCGGGAAGGGCGCTGGCAGCAGCTTTGAGTTCATCCTGCGGCTCAGCCAGCCAGCACCCTCCGGCGGTGCAGTGTTCCTGCTCAACTACGAGGGCGCAGCGCGCTACGGCGTTGACTACAGCATCGATGGCCTGGCGCAGCAGCCGCGCTATCTGCATGTGCCCGCTGGGGAAACCTCCCGCAGCATCCGCATCGATGTGGCGCAGGCCACCACGCCCTCGTCGCTGCTGATTGAGCTGGCCAGCGCCGGCGCCAACTACGGCATCAGCTCCAGCTTTAATCGCCTGCTGCTGGAAATCGACGGCAGCCAATCCGGCGCCACGGCCAGCCTGCGGGCCCAGAGCGACAACGTGCAGATGGTCACCAACAGCAATGGCATCAGCCAGCTGCTGGGCGAGAACGTGTTCGATGGCCTGGGCAGAAGCAGCCAGAACAGCGATGTGCGCACCGTGGGCAGCCAGCCAGGGCTGGCCGAAACCCATGTGCAGGTGAGCCGCTATGTGTCGAGCCTCGATCCCACGATCATCCGCCTGAGTGCAGGCGAACCGAGCAACAACGAGATCAGTGGCCAGTGGGTGCTCGTCGCCAAGGACGTGTTCCGCGCCTACAGCGGCGAAGCGGGCGCGGTGGATGTGTGGGAGCTGCGCGACCCGGTCAGCGGCCGGTTCAGCTATGCGGTGAGCACCAGCGAGCGCGATGCACTGCTGAACAAGGGCTGGAGCAATCGTGGTGTGGTCTTCAGCCTGGATACGGACCGGAGCCTGCCGATCGGCATTGCGTCGGACACACAGCCTGATTTCACGATCGATGTGCCCGGCTTCAGCCTGACAGGGGCCTCGGGCTATTTCGACCGCTACATCTTTGCTGAGGGCCAGGACATCAGCGAATGGCGCTTCCTCGCCGCCATCGACAATGTGACGTTCTCGCTGGGCGAGCAGGCCATCAGCCTCGGTGGCTCTCTCAGCCTGCGCGAACGCCAGGAATACGGCGACCGCACCTTCTGGCTCAGCGCCAACGCCGAAGACTTTGTGCTGCCGAGTTTCGACAGCAGCAGTGAAGCCGACCCGATTGTTCTCAACAATGCGGGGCTGGCCCTGCGAATTTTCGACCCAGCAGGCAATAACAGCGATGGCACAAGTAATGCGCTGGTCGATCAATGGCGGGTCAATGGCACCGTCAGCAATCTGCCTGTAGCTGGGCTGTTCCTGCTCAACGGCAGCATCGATGCTCGGTATGAGAACAGTGCCTTCACGAAATACCTGCCCACCTACTGGTTGTCCGCCCAGGTCGACGACTTTGATTTTGAGGCTGGCGGCATCAGACTTGCCGATCTCGATGTAGTCCTCACCGATCTCACCCTCGTCGATGGAGAGGTCACAGCATGGACAATTGATACCAATGTTGAGAAGCTTGACCTCCTCGGTGGCCTCAAGGTCAGCGGCGCGCTGAATCTAAGCTACGCCTCCAACGCAGGCAGCACACGCTTCACTGGCGAAGCCGACGTGAATGCGTTTGCCCTCGCCATTGGCAGCAGCAACGTTGTGATCGACAACGGGCTGATCGGCTTCAGCGTGGTGGATGGCAGCCTGCGCAGCTGGCAACTGGGCGCCAATGTTGAAGATCTGACATTTGGCCATCTGCTGACCCTGTCGGGTGAAGCAGAGATCAAGTACCGACAAACCAGCCAGGAAGAACTGCTGCAGGGCGAAATTGGCATCAGTGATGCCTTCCTGAAGATCAGTGATGAACTGGGGGTAAACCTGGATAGCGGCGCGATAACGTTCGAAGCTGTGGGTGGTGATCTTCGCCGCTTTTCGGCTCAGGCCCAGCTGAACAATGCCGATCTGGGTCTGTTCAGCATCAGCTCAGCCAGTGCTGTCATTCACTACCTCAAAACTCTGGGCACCAGCGGCACAACTACGGGAACAAGCGAACGCTTCTCGTTGGCCCTTGAAGACACCGACATCCAACTCGATCTTGGCGGTGCAATTCCAGCTCAGCAGATCAGCGACGTTTCCCTATCGCTGGAGATTGAGAATGGCCAGCTGTTGGACTTCGGCCTGGCTGCTGAATCGGTAACGCTCAACCTGGGCAGCGGCATCAGTGTGAAAGGTGGATTCAATCTCGTCCGCGAAACCCTGGTGGGCCCAGCTGGAGAGAGCACACGCACCTTTGGCTCCATAGAGGCCGAAGAAATCAGCGTTAATCTGCCAGGCCTGAACTTCAAAGCCGGCGGCCTTGCCAACTTCACCCTGATCGACGACGCGATCAGCAACATCAACCTGTTCGCTCAGGTGGATGACCTTGAGCTCGACGCGGGACATACGACTCTCAACCTCAATGGCTTTGTGGATCTGCGCCTGAGCGACTTTGCTAACGGCGCAGCCGGCAAGATGGTGCTCTCCGGCGGTATTCAGGATGTGCCGTTGGGATTGCCAGGTAGCCATGGGGCCAGCCTGAGCGGAGAGGTGAAAGAACTCACCCTCAAGCACGAGCTCGACGACCAAGGCGCCAGTACTGGTGTCTACACACCAATCGGCTGGGAACTATTTGGTGCAGTTAAAGACTTCTCAATCGGCGGGCTGTTCACAGCCGATGGCTATGCACGCCTGGCCTACCGCAAGGGAGATACAGAGAATCTGAGTGGCAAGGTGGAGGTGAGCCAATTTGTGCTCAACCTACCTGCAGGCGAAGCAAAAGGAGCAATCTCGGGTTCAGCAGCATTTGACCTCGACTATCTCGACAATGGCAGTCGCCTGAACTGGTTTGAACTCACGGGTGGGGTCAAGAATCTCGAGCTGATCGAAGGCCTGGAGATCAGCGGCAACCTGTCACTCGAATACCAGGATGGGGCCTACACCACCAACAGCCTCGGCCAATCTCGCTACATCCTCAACGCCGGGCTCACCGACAGCACCTTCAACCTCGACGAGCAGATCGAGCTGGATCTGAAGGAAGCCAGCCTGCGCAATCTGGTGATCACAAGTGAAGGCGAAGTGCAGAGCTGGCAGCTGGCCACAGTGGTGTCGGATCTGAATCTCTATGGGCTCCAGCTCAGCGGGGATCTGGCACTCGACTACTCGCTCGCGGCCAACACCCTGAGCGGCAGTGCCAACGTGAGCAGCTTCGAGCTGGATCTCAACAGGGACGGTACATCAGACCTGCCCGAGCTAAGCGGCGGCTTCAACTTCAAGCGAGTTGATAACGAGTTGGCCAGCTGGGCGATCAATGCGGTCGCTAAGGATGCTCGACTGTTTGATCGTTTTACGTTCAATGGCTCGATTGCCATCAGCGCCGACCTCACGGCAGCAGCCGGCAACACCTACACCATCAATGCAGGAATCGACGATTTCATCCTTGATCTCGGTGGCGGCAACACGGCTGAGCTGAGTGGAGAACTGAAGAATCTGGTGATCATCGACCGCCAAGATGGCCAGACATTTGAAGAAATGGTGGACCGCTGGACCCTGATTGCCAAGGATGCGGTACTCAACCTCGGCAACTTCTCGGTGCAGGGCGCAGCCGAAATCGATTACGGCTACGACCCAGTGGGCCGCCGCCAGATCAAGATCAAAGCAGAGGTCAAGGAATTCGACCTTCCAGCCAACTTGGCAGCCGCAGGCAGATTGAGCGGTCTGATGGAAGCCACGCTGGTGGACTGGGGTACAGGGTCCCCAGTTCTCAGTGCCTGGAAGCTTCAGGCCACCGCTGATCCGTTCCAACTGGCAGGCCTGAAGCTGAATGGATCCATCAGCATTCGCTACAGCGAGATCGATCAAGGTGCCTTCCAGCGGGTGCCCTATTACGAACTCGATGCCTCCTTCAAGACGCTGTCGTTCGCGTTGCCAGGGAACCGCCAGCTGACGTTGAAGGACGGGCGGATCGGAGTGGCGTTCTTCGATCGAGGCACAGGTGCCAACAGCTTGGCAGCCCTGCAGGATGCGGAGCGCTTTGAGATTCAGGCCAAGATCGACAACGTTGAGATCGCCAGTGGGTTGACTCTCTCCGGAGCCATCAGCCTGGCCTATGCCAACGACCTTTACAGCATCAGCGGCAGCGTCAGCGGCCTGAGCCTGCCCGGCAGCGGCAACAATCAGCAATTTGGCGGCAGTGTCACCGACCTCGTCATTGGCAGCGATGGGGACGTGCGCTCCTGGAAAGCCAACGCTTTCCTTGAGAACATCACACTGTTTGGCGATAGCAGCTTCAGCGGACAAGCCGAGCTGAGCTACAGCAAAACGGACAGCGGAGAGCAATTAACCGTTGCCGCAAGGGTAGATAATTTCCAATTTGAAAATCCTGATCTGGATGTCAATGTCGAGCTAAGCGGCGCTATCCAATTGGTGCTCGTGGATGGCGAACTACAACGCTGGACGCTGGCGGCAAACCTACAAGGGCTGGAAATCCTGGAGTTCGACCTCAAAGGTGAGCTCGATTTGAGCTACGACCTGCGCGACACGCTCTACTTCAATCAGGAAACCCTGAGACTGGCACGCGCCACCGTTTCTGCTGACGCGCTTGGGGGATTGGCGGATGCGGATGTGGAGATCAAGGATCTACTGATCGCCAATCAAGATCCATGGACTCCCATCAGCTGGGAGGCAAGGCTGAATCTCTCACTGGGACAGCAGAGCAATGGACTCCTGCCCTTCGCATTAGCCGGCGATCTTGCCATCTCTTACGCCTATCAAAACAGTCAGTACGCCAACGCCAGCACTTACACCCTTTCAGGTGCTCTCGACAACTTCAGATTCAATAGCTCGCTCCTCAGCATTGGCGACGCATCACTTCAGCTGGATGAGCTGGTGCTTGCAGATGGCCAGATTCGCAGCTTAGATCTGACGGGCAACGTTGATAGTCTGCGAATTGGCAACCTGATTGATCTCAGCGGCGAGATCAGTATTGGCTACTTCAGCGAACCAGGTGTCACGCCAGACACCCTGGGCAGCAGTACTCTCCAACTACAGGGCAATCTCACGGGCCTGAAGATTGGACCTCAAGGGCTTGATCTCTACAGCTACCTCGGGATTGAGGCTGCAGGCGTCACCGCCACGATCCGCAACGACAACGACATCGAGTTCAGGGCCGACGTGTCACTTCGGCCCGATTTCAATTTCAGCATTGCCGGCTTTGAGTTTGGCTTTGAGAAGGCCAGCGCAGCAATCAGCTACGGAACAGCCACGAACAACCTGCAGCTTGATGTTGCGGGCAGGCTGATATTGGGCGGCAACAGTGGCTTCCCCGTGGAGGGAAGCTTCTCCCTTGATGTTGATCTCGACGACGGCAGCATTGCCCTGCGTAACGCAACCCTGCTGCTCACACCCGATGGCAAGCCTGTGGATCTCGGCCTGATCCGCCTGGAACCCGGCACCCAACTCAGCTTTGCCAACGACACCATCAGCCTCAGCGCCGACCTGGCCGTCAACGCCAACCTGCTGGAGGCCGCCGCAGCACCAGTTTACAACTTCATTAACTCAATCGCACCTGCTGTCAACCCTATCGTTGACACCTTGAGCGCCAAGTTGCCTCTGGATGACTTTGAAACCAATGCCATAGAGGCCACCATCCCGGCCATTCGCATCCCGGAAGTTTACATCTCGGGCTACAGGAGAGTTTTTGGCCTAAACATCCCCACCTTCAGCACTCGCCTCCGGGAAGTGATTCCTGAACAGCGGATCGAGATCCTGCCGGAGATGGATCTGGGCAAGCTTGCCACCACGTATTTCGAAGACTACGCCGGCAATCCCTACCGAGGCAACGGCAGCCTGGAACTGATCGAGGTGATCGACAAGGTGGCCTCAGAGATCTTCAAGGTGAATCAGCTGCTGGCACGCCTGGGCCTGGGCAGCGCCTTCCAGCCCTATATGGATCTATACGGGCCCAAAGCCCTCACCATGGCCTACCCAGCACTGGCGCCATTTGTGAAAACAGTGGATTCACTGCTGGAGATTGCGGCTGCAGGCGGCACGATCAGCTCTGGTGGCTGGGTTGATCTGCCCGGTGTTGAGATCAACTACAACCTCCTCAATCCCACCCAGGTTGGCTTTGAGATCGCCGGCAGCGACACGGGCCTCGACGAGGTAATCTCTGCCCTAGGCGGCTTCGGGGATCTCTACAACCTCGTCAATCGCAATCCCAACCTGCCAGCTACTCAACCCAAGCCAGTGGGACAGGGCAGCAGCGGCTTTGTCGACAACTCGAGCCTCGATATTCCAATTTTTAGCAGCCCAGCAAAGACAATTGTGGATGCAGTACTGGGCAAGAACATTGATCTCTTTACATACAATCTTGACCTGGCGGCTAGCTTCCAGGCTCGCGCCGAGATCGCCATTCCTGGCGAAGCCACCGCTGCAGTGATTGGCATCCCGCTGCCGATCGTGATTGGCGGAAATTTCGGGATCACAGCGGGGCTTGACGCCACCTTGGGCTTCAGCGCCCCCACGGCGAGCATCAAAGCAATCGGCAGTGAACTGGCCAAGGCCATCACACAGGGTGATATCGATCTCGACACGGTTCTTGCGCTTTTGAAGAAAGTGGGCAAGGCCGGCACGGAAGCCAACAGCGGCGCGTTCCTGGAACTCACGGACGAGCTCGTGAGCCTTGATGCCAGCTTCAGCGCCGATGTGGGCCTCGACTACAAGATTGCTGGCGTCCGCGGTCAGCTGGGCTTTGGCACCAGCCTGTTTGGTGGACTGAGCCTCACGGGAGCAGGCCAAGAGATTGACCGGCTCTACCTCAATAACCTGGTTGGATCGATTGTCAATGAAGACTTTAGTAACGACAAAACCCCGGCAGAGCTGAATCTCGGGCTGAAGCTCGGCAATACCCGAATCTGGACTGATCTGCAATTCAAAGCAGCTTCCCCCTGGCTGTCACTGCTGCGCCTGGAAACCCGTCTGCCGATGCCCACGTCTGGCCTCCAGATCCCGCTCGGCACCATCTACACCGGTCCCACCTTCGGCTCCGCGGAGGTGTTCTTTGACGAAGACTTTGATTTCGTCCTGGGCCCTGCAGAAGCCCGCATCTTCAGTGGGTTCCGCGAAGGAACAGCCGATCAGGACGCGCTCTATAGCCGCATCTCGGCCCAGCTGTTGGACGACGATCTCAGCGGTCTGTTGATCGTGCGCCCATCAGCCGATGCCCTCGATGTGATGACAGGACTGAGCCGAAGCCTGGCTCTGTTTGATGTGCTCTCCCCCAGCGACCGCATTCCCGATGCGCTCACCGTGATCAGCTCCCTGCAGGCCATGCCCAGCCTGCTGAGGCGGCACCAGCCAGATGACGCCACGCCTCTGCCCCTGGAAGACACCTTCCTCAACGGTATTGAAGGATTTGCCCAGCTCGATATCACTGCCGCCAGCAGCTACCAGGGCCTGGCAAGTAGCGACACCACCAGCCGCAATCTGGCGCTGCAACAGCTGCGCATGGAGTACCAGCTTCAAGCGCTGCTGTTGGCCACGGCGGATTACCTGACCAGCTTCGGAGTCACCGCGCTCGGTCTCGCTGCCTATCCCACCCTGCCCCAGCCCGATGGACTGGTGCCTTACCTGCCATTGGCCCTGTATGCAGCTGAGCAGGCTGGCGGAACAACACCTTTCCTCGAGCTCACCAGCGCGTCATCGCTGGAGGACTACTTCAGATTCGTGAACGGCTTGGTGAGCGAGAGCCTTGAGACATCTGCACCTGCTCAACTCGCCGACAGTGCGGCGCTGATCAGCGCCGTGTTGGCCCGCTTCAACACAGAGATCAACAGCATCACGACGGCCAGCAGTCCCTTGGC
>JBILDP010000254.1:0-2888 GCA_044352535.1 Prochlorococcaceae cyanobacterium | reverse complement strand
AAGTGCAGCTGGAGAACATCCACGCCATCACCGGCGAACGTCGCTTTGTGGCGGCCCTGCCGGTGCGCTCCAGCAACGGCAGTGAACTGATGGTGGACCTTTCCGCCCTGTTGAACAGTCTGCAGCTGATGCCGGGGCAAACCTATGCGGTGCGCTTCGGGGAGGAAGCCGGGCTTGCTGATCGCCTGTCCAATCGGCCTCTGAATCCAATCAGCTACTCCTTCGCAGTGCCGTTCCCCAGCTCACCGCTGTTCGACGCGGCGAAGGCCAATGCCCTGGAACTGCCCACACGTGATCTCCATCTCTATTTCGGCCTGAGCAGCGAAAACGGCGAGAGCATACCGATCGACCTGATGGGCATTGGAGCCATCGATCCTGTTCTGACGGGGAAGGCTGCCACGTTGTCGAGCACTGAGCAGACCCTCAGCAGCGGCAGTGCCTACAACCTCGACCTGAATCTGTACCAGCGCACGTCTGACAACTCCCTCCTCTGGGAGGAAATTGAGAGCCTTGAGGTGGTGGTGCGCTACCAGCGCAACGAACTCTGGATCGACCCCCAGCAGTTCCCAGGCACCACCCTGGTGGAGCAACTCAGCACGCCCGACGGATATGTGAACCTCAAGCTGCGGTTTGAACGCGGCAGCCAGGGGTGGAGAGGCCAAGGAACCGGTATTCAGCTGGGGAGCCTCAGCATCCTGCCGATCCCCAATGGCTCCGCAGCTGATCTGCCCAACAGCTTTCCCTCCCTGCTGGTCTCGAGCGTCAGCATCAACCCTGGCCCGAACGCCACCAGCCAGCCCTCGATCAGCCTGCCCCAGCTGATTCTCAACAAGACCAACAACTTCTCCGCTCCAGAACTCGGCGGGGTGGTTCTGCTGGCCTCACCGCTGGTGAACCTGCAGGAGGATTCCCCAGCCATCACTGGCCTGTTCGAGGCCCGCAGCCAGGCAGGACTGGACGCTGGCACAGCCCTTGCGATCAGCAGCGATCCCAGCCAAGGAACCGTTGAGCTGAACTCCAATACCGGGCAATGGCGCTACACCCCGAATCCCAATGCCTTCGGCACGGATCGCTTCACCATCACCGTGACAGACCGTCAGGGTGGCCAGCGCAGCCAAACCGTTGTACTGGAGATTGTCAATGTCAATGACCTTCCCGTCGGGGATCCCAGCATCGAGATCCAAAGAGCCGAAGGAACATCCAATACACATCCTGCGCCCCAACAAGGTGATGTGCTGAAAGCAATCACAACCGCGCTACGTGATGCCGACGGATTGGGAAGATTCAGCTATCAGTGGTTTACAGGCTCCCATGAACAGCCCAAAGCAATCACAGGAGCCACAAACAGCACACTGACGCTCGGCCAAGCGCTGGTGGGCCAGCAAGTCTGGCTGGAGATCCGCTACGTGGATGGCGGAGGAACCATTGAGGTAGTGCGCAGCCAACCCACGGAACCTGTTCTCAATGTTGATGATGCGCCCCAGGGAAGGATCAGCCTTGAGGGCACACCAGATCAGGTGGGAGCCACTCTTCGCGCCACCCTCGGCACCCTGAGCGACCGCGACGGTCTGCCCAGCCCAGATCCAACAGATCCTGCATACACCTGGCGTTGGTTCGCCCTGGCGCCAGGCGCGGAGGCACCAGAGGCGATCCCCACGATCAGCGGGAATCAGCTTCTGCTCAGTGAAGAGCTTTTCAAAGACCTCAAGGGCAAGCGAATCAGCGTTCAGCTGAGCTACACCGACCAGCAAGGCACTCCGGAAACCAGTGCTGGGATCCATGGTCCTCTCACCAGCCTGCCCACCTCACCGGTCGGCGAGGAAAACAGCCCCTGGGAAGGCAGTATTTCGGTCCTCGGAAAAGCCGAACAAGGCCAGGTGCTGCGGGCTGTGGCTACATTCACAGACCCCAATGACGCAACCGATTCGAATCTGAAGGGTGCAGTTGCCAGCAGCGACCTGCGGTACCAATGGTATGCGGGACACGATTTGAATTCGGGCACACCGATTGCAGGAGCAACCACCAGCACCTTCACCCTGCGCCAGGCCCAGGTGGGCCAACAGGTATGGGTGGAAGTGAGCTACCGCGATACAGATGGCTTCAGGGAAGTTGCCTCCAGCAGTGCCACATCTCAGATCGCCAACATCAACGACGGCCCCCGTGGCGATGTGAGCATCACGGGCCTGCCCGTTGTGGGGCAAATGCTCACAGCCAATGCCACGATCACTGATGCTGACAATCGTTCCAACGACAATCCAACCGGTGCCGTCGACCCTGAAGACCTCGCCTACCAATGGTTTGCCGATGGCAAGCTGATCATCGGCCAAACCAGCACAACCCTAACGCTCACCGGTGATCAAGCAGGCAGGAGCATCACCGTCAGTGTCAGCTATCTCGATGACACGGGCGTTCGAGAGCACGTAGTCAGTGCGGCAACCTCTGCCGTTCTCCTGGTAGCACCCCAAGATCGGCCAACTCTCCTGCCGCCCCTTGAAAACCAAGGGGACCCTCTCAACCCAGGTTTCACGCTGGCGGTGCCGGAAGGAGATTTACGCGTTGGGGCACTCAGGGCCAACCGACCAGTGAGATGGTCGATTCTGGCAAGTGCCGACAGCAGCCGCTTCGATATTCACTCAACGAGCGGCATCCTCTCCTTCCGTACTCCGGCCACGCGAGCAACAGGCCCTTACACCATCACGCTTGAAGCTGAAGATGTCTTTGGCAATACAACAACTCAGACTGTAGTCATTGCCGTAACAGAGAAGTCGACCGAGGCCAAACAACGCCCCGACCTCAATCGGTTCAAGTCGGCAAGCAATGATCTGAACGCCAATGGCATTCCAGACGATCAGGAAACCAATCTTGCCGTTACCCCCTGGGGCAGCGAG
>JBILDP010000253.1:0-2896 GCA_044352535.1 Prochlorococcaceae cyanobacterium | reverse complement strand
CTGGATGATTTTGGCCGTGAGCCTCTGGCGCCTCAGTTCGAGGTTACCAATCCCGGGCATCTACGGGCCATACTGAAAGAGATTCTTACCATCTATCCCACCAAGGCCCTTGCCAGAACCGCGGCAAGTCTAGGGCTCAAAGATGTAGTTGAAGCCAATTTCATTCAAACGGGCCGTAGCCCCGAACAGCATCGCCGCATCGAAGACTTAGTTGAAACAACCTTCGGCCATCTGCTCAACAATCTCTCCGAAGGTCTCTCAGCCATTGCCGCCACAGTTGAGGAGCGGCTCGAGATCACCGAGCAGCTCTCCTCCCTGATCCCAATTCCAGGCCCCCAGCTGATGGCGGCCTCCATTGCCGGACCAAAACGTTTAGCGATTACCAAGCTGGTGCCTGGGCTGGTGGAACTGGCCCAGAACCCCAACGCAGGTGAATTTCGCCAGCAATTCGCCTCCCTCTTCTACACACCCACCACGGTAGATTCCCCTGATCGGGACAATCCATTCCTGATTCAAGCCAGCACCAGTGCCACCACAAAGCAGTCCGTGCTCGAGTTTGATCGCGCCACAGCGCTTGATCGCGTCGTATTCACGGTCACGCTCACCAACCGGGATGGCCAAAGCGTTGAAGCGCCCGACTACGGCCTCACCATCCGCTTCCGCCTGGGCGGCACAGCGATCGAGGGCGTGCACTACATCCTCCCAGCGGCCCACGCCGCCAACCTGCTCTACGTGGCTCCCGGAGCCTCCACCGCCACTTTGCAGCTCGATCTCCTGCCCGCCTTCCACACCGCCCCCAACCCCCTGCTGCAGGTGGAGTTGCTCGGCGCAGATTCGGGCTACGCGGTGGCTACCGACGCTGCGGTCGTGAGCCTGCGGCGACCCGATGGCGGATTGGACCTGGAGCTGGACGGCTCCCGCCGAAGCTTCCAACCCAACTGGCTTGCAGAGGCCATCAACGGCGGCCGCAACCAATTGGTCGCTCCGCCCAACTCCACCAATCCCGTGCTGCGCGGCGTGAACGGCGCGCCCGACACCTTTGTGCTGCGGCCGGAGCTGAACGTGATCCCCCATCTGGAAAACTTCCGCCCCCAGGAGGGCGACCAGCTCCTGATCGATCCTGTGGCACTCCAGCGCCTGCGCAGCACCCCCGGGGTGCGAATCCACAGCGAAACGGCCCAGGCCCAGGCCCTGCAAGCCCTGGAGAAGCAGCTCGGCCCGGAAGCCCTGAGCGCGCTCAGCGCTGATGCCTTGGCAACCCTGCTGGAACCCCTGCTGAATCAACGTGATCCCCTGCCTGCAGTGCAGCTGGATCAACTCAACACCTACGGCGGCCTGCTGTTTGACCTGGTGAGCCAGCGACCACTCGCCCTGCTGAGCGACCTGGATGCAAACGGCGCCAGCAATGACAGGGATCTGGCCTGGTCGGCACTGTCCAGCGATCCGGTGCTCGGGGCCATCAGCCTGCTGCCCCAATTCAGCACTTCTTCCGACTTGGCCGGCGTGCTCAAGCTTGTGAATCCGGGCGATCCGGATGGCCTTGGCAAACCAAGCAGCCTGGTGCTGCGCGTCTCCCTATCGCGGCGAGCACCCACCACCAGCCAAGTGATGTATGTGGTGCTTGAAGCCGAAGAGCTGGATCAGGCCCACACGATTCTGAGCAATCAAGACGATCTACGATCCCGCGCCAAAACGTTGCTGACGAGCCTCGAAACAACCGATGTCACACTTCCACCAGAGCTCACGTTTGACCAGCAGATTGAGCTGAAGAGCGGCCAGAGCATCAGCTTTTTCGAAATCAACGAGGGCGAGCTTGACACGCTCGCCAGATCCCCTGATCCCCGCCTCAGGTTGCTGGAGCCAAGTCGCTCCAGCCCCTCCTCCACTAGCCCTGGCCAAAGCCTGGCCTTTACTTCCAGCACCGGCCTGGCCTTCAACGTGGAACTGCAGGATCGTGAGCCCAGCCTGGACGCATTGATTGGGCAGGCCCAGACCAGTGCGCCGGTGCTGGATTTCACCACCATGGGCGGCACACCGTTGCAAGCAACCCTGGCCCTCGGACGGGAGGCTGCCTACGACTCAGTGACGGGTTTCTACCGCACCATGGATACAAATGGAACCATCCGACTTGCCGATGGCTCCCTGCTCGCAACCAGCCACCCTGATTATGGCAATTCGGTGCTCAACCCAGACAACAATTTAATTGCGCTGAGCGATCTCAGGATCAACGACAGACGCACCAGCAGCGAGCACTTCACCCTGTCGGAATCCACCTATCTAGCTCCATTTGCCCAGGTGAATGGCAACACATTCTTTGCCTACGCAGAAGCAAACCCCGATGGCATCAGCCACTTCAGAAGCCTCGGCACCAATACCTTCGGCCTGGAAGACAAGCTCGGAGGCGGCGACCGGGATTACGACGACCTGGTGCTGAGCTTTAGCTTCGCGCAGCCCCCAATGATCTGACCCCGTGGCCCCTTGCAACGGGGGCAAAGCGGTGGATTAAACGCGGTAGATCAAACCGGTGGAGCAGCCGCGTCCCACAGCGTCTGCATGGCCAGGCGTCGCTTCGGGCTGAGTGGCGGCAGGCTCCAGCAGCGCTGCAGCACCGCATCCGTGGGCAGAAGCAGCTCACGGATCTGCCGGGGCTGGAGCTCCAGAGCCTGGGCCAAGGCGCTGTGTGGCAGCGGCGGCACCCAACCACCGGCCAGGATCCTGGCCAGCAACGGCTGCTCAAACAGGGCTTCCAGCCATTGATGGGGAGGCTCGAGTTGCATCCCGGCGGGCCGTAGCAACAGTTGCCAGGTGAGGGGGGCTCCACTGCCGGGCCAAGCCACCTCCAACCGCGAGTCGCGGCGCAGGAGGGGGATGAGCCTCTGCAGCGGCACCACCGCCG
>JBILDP010000066.1:0-9970 GCA_044352535.1 Prochlorococcaceae cyanobacterium | reverse complement strand
CTCCCTCCCGGCAGTTTTTCCAGCAGCCGCCCCGATTGCTCCAGCGGACCCACCCAGAGAAGTCGGGTGAGGCCGCGGCCGTCCACCACCAGGCTCAAGGGCAATGCCAGCTCCACGCTCGCTGCCGCCAGGCGCTGCAGGCTGGTTAGATCGGCTACGGCATCCTCCGGATGGCGGCGGTGACTGAGCCGCTCCAGCTGGCGCCGCTGCGCCGGCCGCAGCCCGGCGGTGCGCCCCGCCAGCAGGGCCTGCTTCATGACCGTCGTACCAGCACGCAGGCCACCCCCGCGGCACGGGCACCAGCCTCATCTTCGGGGCTGTCGCCCACGTGCCAGACCTGCCGTGGCTGCAGATCAAGCGCAGCGAGAGCCTGGTGAAAGGGGGCTGGATCGGGTTTGGCAGCCCCGGCGCTGCTGGAGATCACCACCGCATCCAGCCACTGGGCCAGGCCCAGGTCGGCCAGCAGCCGGTGCAGCCGACCGTCGAAGTTGCTCACCACCGCCAGCCGGAGTCCCTGGGCGCGCCAGCGCCGCAGCCGTGCTGGCACATCTGGATACACCTGCCAGGCGTCGGCCCTGCCGTAGTGGGCAAACAGAGCCTCGCTGAGCTCGTCAGAGCCGACGCTGCCGGCGGCTGGGGAACCGATCTGCTCCAGGACCGTTTCGATGCGGTCCTGCCACCAGCGGAGCTCCGCCAGCCCGAGCTCCGCTGGTGGCAGGCCAGGGAAGGCAAGAGGCGGCGCCTGCCTGTAGATCGCGGGAAACACGCGATCGATGGCACGCGCATCCAGCGTGATTCCCAGCTCCTCGGCCACGGCGGAGTAGCCCTCTCCCACGGATCGGCGCAGGCCGATCAGGGTGCCCATGGCATCGAGCAGCAACCCCCGCGGGCGCGGCCAGCCGCTGCTCTTGCTCATCCGGGCAGGTTGGCAAGCCAGCCTGCAGCCACCCGTACCTGGTGGCTGCGGCCCGGCAGGCGCGTGAGGTAGGCGAGCTTGCGCAGCTGGAAGGCGGCGGGGCCGGCCAGGGTGAACCCGCCGCCGGTGAGGCTGGCCTCGCCCACACCCAGACTCATCATTTCTCCCAGATCGCGGTAGCGGAAGGGCTCCAGCGGACCACCACTGCGGGCCACGAGCAGGTTGCGCGCCAGGCAGCTGGCCTGCTGGAACGCCACCTGGGCATTGAGCGGCAGGCTGCGCTGTTCGGGGCTGCCGGCCTCTTGGGTGTCGTGCGCGTTCCCGGTCACGGCGGCGATATCGCCGATGGCAAACAGCTGGTGCTGGCCTTCCAGCCGCAGGCTGGGCTCACACAGCAGCCTGCCGCGGCTGTCGCTGGGTGGAGCGGGCTCGATCAGGGGTGGCTCAAAGCGCAGGCCCGCGGTCCAGATCACCCCTGAGGCCGAAAGCTGTTCCCGGCCCCCTGGGCCCACCACATCGAGGGTGTCGCTCGAGACGGCTGCCACCTTGGTGTTGGTGCGCAGCCGCACGTCGCGCTGGCGCAGGGCCCGCTCGGCCTGCTCACGGTTGAAGGCCCGGGCCTGGGGCAGCAGCTGAGACCCCTGTTCAAGCAGTTCGATGGTGGTGTTCGTGCCGGCCAGCAGGTCGGCGAGCTTGCAGGCCAGCTCCACCCCGCTGGCGCCGGCTCCCACCACCGCCAGTCGCTGCAGGGGCCGCTGGTTCTGCCTGAGCTGCTGCACCAGCTTTTGCAGACGCTCCACCTCGGCGAGGGTGCGGAAGCCGAGGGCATGCTCGGCCACGCCTGGAATGCCGAAGTGGGCGGTGGTGGCGCCGCAGGCGATCACCAGCTGGCTGAAGCGCAGCTGCCGACCGCCCCTGGTGTGCACGGTGCGTGATGTTGCATCGATGCGGTCGACCCGGTCCTGAAGCCAGGCCACCCCTTTGCCGGCAAGCAGGGTGTCGTAGCGGGGGGCTACCTCCCAGCTACGCAGCTCACCGCTGAGCAGTTCGTAGAGCAGGGGCAGAAACAGAAACCGATCGCGGGGCTCAATCAGCAGGATCGGCGGGTGCTGGCGCTGTTCGGCCAGGGCCAGGGCCGTGTAGAGACCGCCGAAGCCGCCGCCGATGATCACCACTGGGGCGGCGGCGGCTGTGGATTGAGCCGAAACGGTGTCAGTCACTGCACGCTCGGCTACTGCCCCTTCACCAATGGCACCCTAACCAGGGCCGCCGCTGCGGGTGATGATGGAGCCATGGCAATGGCCCAGGCTTCAACCGAGCGCCCGGCTCCGGCCGATCAGCTGCCCTGCACTGCGGCGGGCCAGCCGGTAGACCTGGCTGCGGCCCGGGAGCATCTGCAGCCCGGTTCGGCCATGGATCGCCTCGCCTGGGCCCAGCAGACCTTCGGCCAGGGCTTTGCTCTCACCACCAGCTTCGGCATCCAGGCAGCGGTGTTGCTGCACATGGTGAGCCGGCTCAATGCCCAGACCGGTCAGGTGGTGCCCGTGATCTGGGTCGACACGGGGTATCTGCCCCCTGAAACCTATCGCTATGCGGATCAGCTGAGCCACCAGCTCAACCTTGAGCCCGTGGTTGTTCAGGCTGCAATGAGCCCAGCAAGGATGGAGGCCCTGCATGGCCGCCTCTGGGAAACCGGATCGGTGGAAGACCTGGAGCTCTACCACCGCATCCGCAAGGTGGAGCCCCTCGATCGGGCTTTGCGGGAGCTGGGGGTCACCTGCTGGGGCAGTGGCGTGCGTGGCAATCAGACCGACCATCGTCGCGACATGACCCCCCTTGATCCGGTGCGGGGGCGCTGGTCAGTGAGACCACTGCTCAGCTGGAGCAATCGCGATGTGTACTACTACATGGAGGAGCACCAGCTGCCCCAGCACCCGCTGTTTGAGCAGGGCTATTCCACCGTGGGCGACTGGCACTCCAGTGCCCCCGACTCCGGTGATCTGAGCGGCCGCTCCACCCGCTTCGGCGGACTGAAGCAGGAGTGCGGGATCCATCTGCCCGGCCTGATGGGCGAGGGGATCTGAACCGACCTCAGCCTGGGTCTGCCCGTTGGCTGTTGATCGGCAACAGCCGCTGGCACTGGGCTGAAGCGGGTCCGGATGGCGTGTTCAGCTGGAGTGCGCCGCCGCCTCTGGAGTTGCAGGCGCTGGAGCTTCAACCGAAGGCCTGGGCAGCTGTGGGGGTGCTGCCGGCCAAGCTGTGCCTGGATCCCCAGCGGCGCGTGCGGCTCAGCGATGTGCCCCTGATCTCGGCCCCACCCTGGCTGGGCCTCGATCGGGCCCTGGCGGGCTGGCAGGCCCGTGAGCGCGGTGGCTGTGGGGCGCTGGTTGCCGATGCCGGCACGGCACTCAGCCTCACCCGGGTGAGTGCGGCTGGGGAATTCGCAGGTGGGCGGCTGCTGGCTGGAGCCAGCCTGCAGCTCCAGGCCCTGGCCAGCGGCACAGCCGCCCTGCCCCAACTCCCCGTGCCACCCGAACTGCCGGCCGACCCCTGGCCCCAGGCCACCGCGTCGGCCATGGCTGCCGGGGTGCTGCGGGGGCTGGCGGCGGTGATTGATCAGGCCTGGAGGGAAGCGCGGGCTGAGGACCCAGCCTGCCGGCTCTGGCTCACGGGAGGTGATGCCCCTGCCCTGGCTACCTTGCTCGGGGTGGAGGCTTCACCGCAGCTGGCGCTGGAGGCGCTGGTGGCCCTGAGGCCGGCCTGAGCGAACCCCACGCTGGCCTTCGGGCCTGAACAGCCCGGACTTCAGGTCAGGCCCAGGTCGCAGAGAATGGTGTCGGCCATCGTTTCGGCCTTCACCTTGGTGTAGATCCGCTCGATCTTGCCCTCGGCGTCCACCACGAAGGTGTGGCGCATCATGCCCATGTACTCGCGGCCCATGAACTTCTTCAGGCCGTAGCTGTCGTAGCTGGCTGCCACCGGGCACGGTTCGGCGTCGGTGAGCAGGGTGAAGGGCAGTTCGTATTTGGCGATGAATTTGGTGTGGCTGCTGGCGCCGTCCTTGCTGATCCCCAGCACGGCAATGCCGTGCTGCTCGAAGGCGCTCCACTGGTCGCGGAAGTTGCAGGCCTCCTTGGTGCAGCCCGGGGTGTCGTCTTTGGGATAGAAGTAGATCACCACTTTTCGGCCCCGCAGGTCGGCCAGACTCACAGGGTCGCCGGCCTGGTTGGGCAGGGTGAAATCAGGGGCGGGATCGCCGACCTTCAGGTCCATCGATGCTGGGACTGACAACAATGGCGAGAGCCTAGGGGGGGGTGTTGGAGCCGGTGCCGCAGCTGTGGCTGGAGCCACTCGGTGCTCCAGCCAGCGGGGAGGAGCTGTTGTCCCAGGAGGAACTGTTGTCCCAGGAGGAACGGTGCTGGGGGGCGGCGCTGCCGGAACCACGCCGGCGGCAATACTGGTCCAGCCGCGCTGCACTGCGCCGACGGCTGGCTGCGCTGCTGGATTGTCCGCCCGCGGACCTGCCCCTTCAGGCGCCGCCGGGGCGGCCTCCGCAGCTGGGGGATGGGGCCGGCTGGTTGGGCCTCAGCCACTCTGGAACTGCGCTGCTGATCGCCTGGTCGCCCGCCCCGATCGGCGTGGATCTCGAGTGTGCCGATCGTCGTTTGCAGGCGCGGGCGCTGATGACGCGCTTTTTCCCCGGGCTCGAGTGCCAGCAGCTGGCGGGCCTGGCCCAAAACCGTCTGCACGAGGCTGTGCTGCGCAGCTGGGTGCTGAAGGAGGCGGCGATCAAGTGGCGTTGTCGCAGCCTGGCTCAGGAGCTCTCCAGCTGGCGCTTCGATCACCATGGGGGGGAGCTGTGCCATGGCCAGGAGGGACTCCGTCCCCCCTGGCGGGCGGGCCTGGTGGGTCGCTGGCGCTGGGCGGCGGTGGGCGCTGGGGTGGAGTGGCTGCAGCTGGATGCAGAGCCTGCGCTAACGCGCTCGGGTCGAGGGGTGGGCTGCGGGGATGGCTGACCAGGGGCAGCCTGGTGGTTGGTTGACAAGCCAATCGGCGACCAGAGCTTTGCAGAAAACGCACAAATGCTGTTGATTTTGTGTCAATTCGCCGGGGGTACTTGCCTTTTTGCGGCCGTCTGCCAGCTCATGGCTACGTTGCGGTTGATCTGATCCATTTCGTCCTGTGATCAAGCGTGCGTTGGCCGGCCTGTTCGTTGGTGCGGCCCTCTCGGCAATCGGCCTCCCCGCTTCGGCCGCCGTCGACAACAACCTGCCCGTTCGTTGGAACTCCGGCGGTGCCGTCTGGTCCACCAATCAGGCAGCTTTCGATACCTTCCTCAACAGCGGTGAGGTCACTGATCGTGGCCTGCAAGATGGTCTGAGCCGCTCGGGCTGGACTTCCGAGGAGGTGCGCGAGGGCATGACCAAGACCTACAACGTGGACATGGTCGGCGTGAGCCGGTTCCTCTATTCCGACAACGGTGTCAAGTTCCTCAAGAACCAGACCACCAGCTACTTCCCCTACTGGAGCATGAACACCTACGCGGTGCAGGCTCTGCGTTCGGCGATCATCGCCGATGCCCGGGATGGCCAGATTTCCTCGGCTGGGATCATGGCCAACCTGCCCACCGACATGCGCCTGGCCGACTTCTGCAACACCTATACCGGTGCCCAGAATGTGTGTGCTGAGGGCCGTTGTCAGGGCGATGCCCAGTGCACCTCCCTGCTGTCCTGGTATGTCTTCCTGCCCGCCTGCGTGCAGGCCAACCAGATGGCTGATCCCGTGGCTGAGGTGCGCACGGCTCCCGCGCCCGCGGCCCGGGTGGATACCGGCTCCGAAGCGATTCGCGGTCTCTGGTGAGTTCAGCGCCCCTGTGGTGCTCAAGCCCCGGCATCGCCGGGGCTTTTTCGTGGCGATTCGGGGCAGCCGACCAGCCTCAGCGAACACGCCGCGCCAGCAACAGCCGGTGCTCCAGTCGCTGGGGCAGAACCTGGCCTGCCCCAGCGCGGAACAGCTGCTCCAGTGCCGCGGGGGCCTGGCCGTTGGCTGAGCCAGCCCAGCCCATGGCAGCCAACTGGTGGCGATAGGAACTGGCCGGGGCCAACCACCGCTGCTGCAGGGTGTCGCCCAGCTCCAGGCCTAGACGCTCCTGCCACCGCTGTTGCTCCACCCGCCAGCCGAGGGCTTGCAGGGCGGCGGCGATCACATCCAGTCGCCCTTGCTGCTGGCCGAGCAGTTGGGCTTCGGCCTGCTGCAGTTGGGGCAGCAGCTCGGCCGCCGCAGCCGGTAGCGGCAGGCCCAGCTCGGCAATGGCGCTGGCCGGACCCAGCAGCGGTGTGCTGAAGAGCAGCCGCCAGCCGCCGTTGCTGCTGATCAGGGGCGAGAGCTGCTCCAGCCAGGGCTGAATCCGTTCGGGCCCCAGGTCGCGCCAGGGCTGGCGAGCCGCTACCCACTCGAAGCGGGGGGTGGCGCTGGCTCCGAGGGCGGCCTCCAGCTGGGTGGGCTGGTCCGCAGGCAACACCAGCAGCTCCGGTCGGCGCAGGCTGTCGAGCAGCTGCAGCTGAGCTTCGAGCCGGGCCTGTGTCGCACCGTCGTGCAGCAGCATCACCACCCCACCCTCGGGGGCCAGCTCGAGAGGATCGAGCGCCCACAACAGCGATTGGGCCCCCAGCACCAGAACACGGTTGTGGCGCTCCCAGGGGGTGCCCTGCCAGAGGCGCTGGCGCAGCTGGTCGAGCCGCTCGCCTTCGGCGGCGGCCTGGCGCTGCAGCCAGCGCTCCAGCGCTGGATCCGCAGGACTGCTGCTCAATACATCGCCTTGGTCGGCGGCGGTTTCGGCCGCGGCAGCCAGCTGGGCGGCCCGGCGCCGCTGCAGCTGCTGGCGCCGCTGACCCTCCCAGCCCAGCTGGCCTGGCTGCCAGAACACCTCACCCTGCAGCACCCCAGGCAGATATTGCTGTGCCACCCAGTGCTCGGCATAGGCGTGGGGGTAGCGGTAGCCAACTCCGTCGCCGAAGAGGGCTCCATCGCGGTTGGCATCGCGCAAATGCGACGGCACGTCCTGGCGGGCGGTGGCGCGCACCGTCTTGAGGGCATCGAAAAAGCCAAGTGCACTGTTGCTCTTCTCGGTGGCCGCGAGATACAGCGCCGCCTGGGCCAGGGGATAGAGCCCTTCCGGCAGGCCCACCCGCTCAAAGGCGGCGGCACAGGCCTCCACCACCACAATCGCCTGGGGGTCGGCAAGGCCGATGTCCTCGCCGGCGCTGATCAGCATGCGGCGGAAGATGAAGCGGGGGTTCTCCCCCGCCTCCACCATCCGGGCCAGCCAGAACAGGGCGGCATCCGGATCGCTGCCGCGCAGCGATTTGATGAAGGCGCTGATCGTGTCGAAGTGGGCGTCCCCCTGCTTGTCGTAGAGCACCGCCCGCTGCTGGATCGACTCCTCAGCGATCGCCAGATCGATGGCGATCAGGCCATCGGGGCCCGGTTCAGTAGTCTCAACCGCCAGCTCCAGGGCATTGAGCAGGCTGCGCGCATCGCCGCCAGCCACATCCACCAGGTGGTTGGCGGCCTCCGGGGTGAGGATGATGGGGCGATCGCCGTAGCCCCGCTCCGCATCGGCCAGGGCCCGCTGCAGCAGCTGGTGCAGGTGAGCCGGCTCAAGGGGTTGGAGCCGGAACAGGCGCGAGCGACTCACCAACGCCTTGTTCACCTCGAAGGTGGGGTTTTCGGTGGTGGCGCCGATCAGGGTGAGGGTGCCGTTCTCCACCCAGGGCAACAGGGCGTCCTGCTGGGCGGCGTTGAAGCGGTGCACCTCATCGATGAACAGGATCGTGCGCAGGCCGTGCTGCTCCAGCCGTTTCTGGGCCGCGTCCACCTCGGCGCGCAGGTCTTTCACCCCAGCCAGCACGGCGTTGAGGCTGCTGAAGTGGGCCCTGGTGCTGCCGGCGATGATCCGGGCCAGGGTGGTCTTGCCCACCCCCGGTGGGCCGTGCAGGATCAGGTTGCCCACCCTGTCGGCGGCGATGGCACGGCGCAGCAGCCGGCCCGGCCCGAGGATCGCCTCCTGGCCCACGAAGTCGTCGAGCTGGCGGGGCCGCATCCGGTCGGCCAGGGGAGCCATCCGCTCAAGCAGCTGGTCGCGGTGATGGCTGAAGAGGTCGGCCAAGGCAGATGGGGACTGAATCCATCATCGGGCTGTGGCCCTGCAGGCGGGCGACTCGATGGGCAAGGGCGATACGCTCCGCCGATGGAACGCTGTCCATCCGCTCCAGGTCGCGCGGTGCCGTCGGCCATAGCCCTGGCTGCGGCAGCTGTGTTGGCTCTTGTGGGGTGCCGCCAGGAGTCGCAGGAGGTGCGGATCACACCTGTGCAGACCGAGATCGTGCGCCAGCAGGAGTGGAGCGAAAGCCTCAGTGCCGTGGCCAGCCTGGAGGCGGATCAGGAGGTGCAGCTCGCGGCCCAGGCCGGTGGACGGATCGAGCAGCTCCTGGTGGCTCAGGGCGATCGGGTGCGACGCGGTCAGTTGCTCCTGGTGCTGGATCAGACCCAGCTGCGCGCCGAGGTGGCCAGCTTGCGGGCCCAGATGGAAACCCGCAAGCTCAACTTTCAGCGCTTCCAGCAGCTGGTGCGCCAGGGGGCGGCCAGTGCCCTGCAGCGCGATGAATTCCGGGAGGCCTACATCGCTGCCCGTGAAGCCCTGGTGGCGCGTGAGGCCGATCTCGCCTTCAAAGACCTGCGTGCCCCGATCGATGGCGTGGTGGGTGACCTGGCCGTGAAGGCCGGCGATGTGATCCAGCCCGGACAGGTGCTCACCCGCCTGCTGCGCAATGAGCGACTTGAGGCCCGCATCGATGTGCCGGCGGTGGCAGCGGCGCGGGTGCGGCCTGGCCAGAGCGTGCTCCTGTTGGCGGGTCTCGGCGATCGGCCGCTGGCCACAGGCCAGGTGAGCTCGATCGATCCGGCCGTGAGCAGTGCCAGTCAGGTGATTGCGGTGCGCGCCCGGGTGCAGCCCACTGGCGTGGCGCCGCTGCGCAGCGGTCAGCGCAGCCGCGCCCGCATTGCCCTCGATGGCCGGGAGGCCTTGATGGTGCCCTTCACGGCGGTGAGCCGCCTGGCGGGCCAGTCCTTCGTGAGCGTTGTCGGCACCCTGGCGGAGCTGGAGCGCACGCCCGGGCAGGTGCGACTGGGGCCATTGCGGCGGTTGCCCCCCGGCACCCGTTTCGCCATCCAGACCCCTGTGCAACTCGGCCCCCTGCAGAACAACCGCTACCCGGTGCTGCGGGGCCTGGAGCCCGGTGCCCCGGTGATCACGTCTGGCGGGCTGAATATCCGTCACGGCAGCCCTGTCAAGCCGGAATCCATTCGATAACTTGCAACCGACCGCCTCCCGCATTTGGCTCGCCTGATCACGCGCCTGCCTCTGGCAGGGCTCCTGCTGCTCACAGCCTGCGGCGGCGCTCCGCCCGCCCGCCCACCGCTGGCTGTGCAGGTGGAAACCGTGGGTGAGGCCGAGTTCAGCCCCTCGATTGAGGTGGTCAGCCGCCTGTCCTCCACCACCGATGTGGCCCTCCGCCCGGAGGTGGACGGCCGGGTGGTGAAGATCCTCGCCACCCAGGGCCAGCGGGTGCAGGCGGGTCAGCCGATCCTGGTGCTCGACAACGTGCAGCAGAGCGCTGCCCTCGATGCGGCCAGGGCGGAGGCCCGCAAGGACAACGTCAACGCCCAGCGCTACATCTTCCTCAATGATCAGGGTGCGGTGTCGAGCCGGGACCGCGACTACTACGTGACCCAGGCGATCCAGAGCCGCGATCAGGTGCGGGCCAAGGCCGCCGACCTCGGTTACAAGTACGTGACCGCCCCGATCAGTGGTGAGCTGGGTGATCTCGACTCAGTCAAGCTGGGCGACTATGTGCGCCAGGGTGAGGCGATCACCGGGATTGTCGACAACTCCACGCTGTGGACCTTGATGGATGTGCCTGCCACCCAGGCCTCGCAAGTGAATCTGGGGCAGACGGTGCAGCTGGAATCCCAGGGCAACCCCCCGGTGACCGG
>JBILDP010000065.1:0-10072 GCA_044352535.1 Prochlorococcaceae cyanobacterium | reverse complement strand
CCGGATCCCAGCGCCGCCCTGCATCTGGCCCGCTGGGGGGCGCGCTGGCCGGGAGCTGAAGAGCGGATGCGTCGGCGCTGCCAGACCAACAAGCCACCGCTGCAAGCCCGGGAACGCGACCTGCTGGCCGGCGGGCTGGGCCAGCTGGGTGATGGCGCCGCCGCCCTGGCCTGCCTCAACGGTGAACCCGCCAGCCCTGCCAGCCAGCTGGCGATCGCCCGCAGCCTGCTGCGCGGCACGGACACCGAGGAGGAGCAGGCTGAGAAGCTGCTGCTGCTGCTGGCCCAACGCCAACCCACCAGCCCGGAGGCCAGCGAGGCGGTGCGGCTGTTGAGTGAGGGGAACAGCGCCAGCAGCCTGGCCGCCCTGGCCCAGCTGCCGCCGGCCCTGCAGAGCAGCGCCCCGGTGGCGGCGCGGCGGGCTCTGGCCGCCAGAAGCCCGGCGGCGGCCCTGGCTGTGCTGAAGCGATGGCCGAGCGACCCGAGCAGCTGGGAACTGCAGTGGCAACTCGCACGCGAGGCCCTGCTCCAGCGCCAGTGGCAGCAGGCCGCCATCCTGCTGGGCGAGCCCAACAGCCAGCCCCACCAACCACCGCTGCTCGCCAGCCGGCGCCTGTTCTGGCTGGGCCTGAGCCAGTGGCACCTGGGCCAGCGGCAACAGGCGCGCCAGCACTGGCAGGAGCTGCTGCGGCTCCATCCCGGCGGCTACTACGGCTGGCGCGCATCGGAGCGGCTAGGCCAGGAAGGGCTGGTCCTCGGCAGCGACCAACAGCCCCAGAACGCTCCCGCTGGAGATCGCAGCACCCCAGCCCCGCTGCAGGCTGCCCCCTGGCGACCTCTCAGCAGCGGCGATGCCCAGCTCGACCGGCTGTGGCGTCTTGACCAGCCCCTGGAGGCCTGGGAGCACTGGCGACACCACCAACAGGGTCGTCCCCCGCAGGGCCCGCAGGAACTGCTGCTGGAGGGGCGACTCAGGCGAGCCGTGGGCGACCACTGGATCGGCCTGGGCCAGCTGGAGCAGGCCAGCCTGCGCCTGCCGCCAGCGCAATGCCGACTTGCGTCAGAGCTGGAAACCGACCTGCACGCTCCCGCATTCAGCCCGGAACTCAACGCTGCGGCCAGCAGGGCCCAGCTACCCACCGCCCTGCTGGCGGCGGTGGCGAAGCAGGAATCGCGTTTCAGTCCAACAGTGCGCTCGGCGGTGGGAGCCATCGGCCTGCTGCAACTGATGCCCGAGACAGCCGCCGAGCTGGCGGGCGCACCCCAGAGTGAAACGGCGCTGGAGGATCCCGGGCGCAATGCCGACCTCGGCGCCCGCTACCTGCGCCAGCTGCTGCAGCGCTGGCAGGGCAATCCGCTGCTCACGGTCGCCAGCTACAACGCCGGCCCGGGGGCCGTGGCGGGCTGGATCAGCCCCCAGCTTCACCAGGATCCGGAACTGTGGGTGGAGGCCATCCCCTATCCGGAAACCAGGCTCTACGTGAAGAAGGTGCTCGGCAACCTCTGGAGCTTCCAGCAACCGCGCCGGCCGATCTGTCCCGGGTGACTCCAGGCGGGGAGTCGGACTAGCGCGCCGCCAGCCAACGGCCCAGTCCTGCCCCCACCAGCACCAGCAGGGTGAAGCCCAAGACCTGCACTAGGGGAGGCGGCACGACCCGGATCCGGGCCAGATCGAGCCGGGCGAGCAGCACGGCCGAAGCCAGAATCAACACGTTGGCCAGCACCTGCAGGTGGAGGAGATAAAGGCCACCAACGGTCACGATCAAGAGGCTGAACACCAGGCTCATCACTCGGCTGGCCGCCATCAGCCCCGACACCCAGCGCAGCAACAAGTCGGGCATGGTGCACACCAGCACCACCAGCAGGGCATGGAGGCAGTCGATCGACCAGAGCAGGCTGCCCATTCCGGCGCCCCCGGGCACAGCCGGGCGACTCCAGTGCAGTCCCTCAAACACAGCAATCGCCGCCAGCAGCAGCAGCATCGGCGCCCGCAGCGGCAACAGCAGCACTCGCAGGGGAGCGTTCATGGCTGATCGAGCACCAGGGCGATGGCCTCCAGCGGACAGCTGGGAATGCACTGTTCACACACCAGACAGCGTTGCGCATCAAAGGCCAACCGCCAAGACGGTGCTCCAAAGCTCAGGGCGCCACTGGGGCAAACGCCCGAACAGATGCCGCAATCCACACAGCGGTCGCGATCGATGCGGATCTGACCAGGGGCACGGTTGATCCCGAGGCCCAGACTCTCCAGCCAGGTCTCGGCGGCCTGCAGCTCATCGATGTCGCCTGAGAGCTCCACCACCATGGTGCCGCTCTGGTTGGGGGCGACCTGGGCCCGCAGGATCTTGGCGGCCACATCGAAATCCACGGCCAACCGATACGTGATCGGCTGATGCACCGCCTCGCGCGGGAAGTGGAGGGTGAGGCGCCGTTTCACGGCATCAGGGCAACGACATCAGGGTGGGAAGGGGCAGGCCCGGCACTGGCAGAGTGCTTGCAGACACGCTGCATCCAGCTCACTCCATCATGACCAGCCCCGCCATCGGTCAGCGCGAGCGCGTGTTGCTGCTGGCCATTGCTGCCCTGCTGGCGGCCGCGGTGGTGTGGTGGCGCGGCGGCCTCCAACCGGCGGCACCGCTCGAGAAGCTGGCGCGCCAATCGCTCGATCTGCAGGTGGCTCTCAGCAACGGGCGTCCCACCGTGGTGGAGTTCTACGCCGACTGGTGCGAGGCCTGCAGGGCGATGGCCCCAGCCATGGAGACAATCGAAGCCCAGCATCGCGGCCAGCTCGACATCGTGCTGCTCAATGTCGACAACCCGCGCTGGGCGCCTGAACTGGAGCGCTATGCGGTGAATGGCATTCCCCAGGTTGAGTTGTTCGATGCGGCCGGCCAGGCGGTGGGGCGCTCGATCGGCGCCCGCAATACCGCCGAACTCCAACAACTGAGCGCGGCCTTGCTTGCCGGCAGCCCCCTGCCGGAACTGGCGGGCGTGGGGCCAGTGAGCAGCCTGAGCGAGAGCGGCGAAGAGCGCGCCGCAGCGGCAGCTGCCACGATGGCCGCACCTCGCAGTCACGGTTGATGGACCCCCGCTTCCGGGTCGACCTGATCGCCGCCACTCCCAATCCGCAGCAGTGCGTGTATGCGGGCATGCACCAGGACTACAGCGAGGGGTTCGTGGCGGCCGACCGCACCGACTGGCCCGACGAGACCCGGGCCGGCGAAATCTGCGTGAAGCGTCTGCTGGCCGGCGAGCGGGGCCACTACGGTCCGCTGGAGCACGCCCAGATCGTGCTGAATGTGGGCTGGTTTCCCCATTCGGTGATGCAGCAGGCCCGCACCCATCGGGTGGGCGTGAGCTTCGACGTGCAGTCGATGCGCTACACGGGCGATCGCATCTGCAAGGCGGCCAGCGACGAACTGGAGCTCGAGGAGGTGTTCTACCTGCGGCCGGTGGGCAGCTACAGCGACCGCCAGGGCAAGAAATACGACTACACCGCCGAGCAACGGGCCGTGGATCTGGAGCTCTGCCGCAGCGCGGCCAGGCGCTATCGGGATCTGCTGACCGCCGGCTTTGCCGAAGAGCACGCTCGCGGCATCCTGCCGTTCGACTACCGCCAGCACTTTGTGGTGAGCTTCACCCTGCGGGCCTTCCTCCATTTTCTGGACCTGCGGGCCAAGCTCGATGCCCAGCAGGAAATCCGTGAGCTCTGCGACCTGATGTGGCCCCACCTGCAGCGCTGGACGCCCGAGTTTGCCGAGTGGTACGAAAAGAGCCGCCTGCACAAGGCAAGGCTTGCGCCCTAGACCCGGGCCAGGGTCACCCGCTCGGGCTGGTGCTGGTACTTACCGGCACGATCCTGATAGGTGGTCTCGCAGGGATCCCCCTCGAAGAACAGCAGCTGGCAGATCCCTTCGTTGGCATAGATACGGCAGTCAGCACCTGAGGAGTTGCTGAATTCCAGGGTGAGATGGCCTTCCCAGCTGGCCTCGGCCGGGGTGGTATTCACGATGATCCCCAGGCGTGCATAGGTGCTCTTGCCCAAACAGATCACGGTGATGTTGGACGGCACGCGCATCTTCTCTAGTGCCACACCAAGGCCGTAGGAATGGGCGGGAAGAATGAAGTAGGAACCGTCTTCATCCGTGTGCAGCGGAGCTGGCTCGAGATTGGCCGGGTTGAACCGCTTGGGGTTCATCACGGTGCCAGGCACATGACGAAAAATCAGAAATTCCTGCGGTGAGAGGCGCAGGTCGTAGCCATAGGAGGAGCAGCCATAGCTGAGCACCGGCTGGGCCCGGTTGGCTGGATCCAGATGGCGAACCAGGCTGGCCTGGAAGGGCTCCAACATGCCGGCTGCAGCCTGCTCAGTGATCCAGCGGTCGTTCTTGAGCATGGGGATCTAGAGGCCGCGGCGGAGCTGGGTCACCTGATCAGCCAGGGCCATCAGCTCCGGCGCCATGGCAGGGCCCGTCAGAATGACATCCAGGTGGGCGGGTCGTGCCTCCAGCACCTGCAACACCTCCGCCAGGGGGATGAAGTCGAGCTCCACAGCCAGAGCCAGCTCATCCAGCACCATCAGATCCACGGCACCGGCCAGCAACTGCTCACGGCTGAAGGCCCACACGTCAAGCACGGCCGCACGGGTGTCGGCACTGTGGTTGGCTGCCGTCTCGCTGAGGCAGGCGGGCACGGCGGGGCGCAGCCACTGGAGACGGCCGCAGAGCCAAGGACTGTGCGCCAGGCCCTGCTCCACACCACCCTTGAGGAACTGGCTGATCAACACCCGGCTGCCCAGGCCCGCAGTGCGAAGGGCCTGGCTGAGCACCGCCGAGACGCTGCCGCGAAAGGGGGCGGTGTGGATCTGGAGCAGACCCTCGGGCTGGGCCACCAAGCGCAATGGCCGGTGGTCCGGTTCACAGGCCCCGTCAACGGGCATGCCACCTGCCACCACCGCCAGATGCTGGCGCGACGCGGCGCCCTGGGCAGCCACACCATGACCGCCACCTGGCCTGCCAACTGGGCTGTTACGGGTTCCGTTGGCAGACAGGCTTGCGGTCATCAACGCCGGGCTTCGGGAGACTGAATGTAGCGGGGCTGGCTGGTTTCACAACCAACGCACACCACCAGTGGTGGCGTACATTCATACTGCCGCGTCTGCTCCATCCCGTCTCGAGCCAGTCGCCATGCAAAGCGTGACGATTGCTACAAGGAGTGCCGGGGGTGCTCCGTAGCGTCCGAGCCACTTGTCCACCCCGCCATGGTTGGCGCCACCCGCGGATTCAGCCGAACCGCCACCACTCCAAGCACCGGGGCCCCAGGATCGGTGGCCGGCATCGGTGCCGGCGCCCAGGGAGGTTCCACCTTGCTGGAGGTGATCCGCGGTCTGAGCGGCAGCAGCGTGGAGACCATCGAGCGGGGCAAAACCATCTTTTTCCCCGGCGATCCAGCCGAGCGGGTCTACCTGCTGCGGCGCGGCGCCGTGCGCCTGTCAAGGGTCTACGAAAGTGGTGAGGAGATCACCGTGGCGCTGCTGCGCGAAAACAGCCTGTTCGGCGTGCTGTCGCTGCTCACAGGTCAGCGCTCCGATCGCTTTTACCACGCTATTGCCTTCACCCGCGTGGAGCTCGTCACGGCGCCTGCCACCTCGGTGCGCCAGGCGATCGAGCAGGACGCCAGCGTGGGATTGCTTCTGCTGCAAGGGCTTTCCTCACGCATCCTGCAGACCGAAACCATGATCGAAACCCTCACCCACCGCGACATGAGCTCGCGGCTGGTGAGCTTTCTGCTGGTGCTTTGCCGTGACTTCGGCGTGCCCAGTGCCGATGGCATCACGATCGACTTGCGTCTGTCCCACCAGGCGATCGCCGAGGCGATCGGCTCGACCCGCGTCACGATCACGCGTCTGCTCGGCGACCTGCGCCAGGACGGCCTCGTGCAGATCGACCGCAAGAAGATCACGGTGTTTGATCCGATCGCCCTGGCCAAGCGCTTCAGCTAATCGTGCACCTGCCGATCGCTGCAACCTGGTCACCCAGGAGATACTGAACCGACTTCGCGGCAAAACGTGTCGGGCTGGCTGCTGATCCTGGCGCTCTTGGTGCTCGGCGGGGTGCTCTCCACCCTGGGGGATCGGCTGGGGAGCAAGGTGGGCAAAGCACGCCTCAGCCTGCTGGGGCTGCGCCCACGTCGCACGGCGGTGCTGATCACAGTGCTCACCGGCAGCCTGATCAGCGCCATCTCCCTCGGGCTGATGCTGCTGGTGAGCGAACGGCTGCGCGTGGGCCTCTTTGAGCTCGACCAACTGGAAGCACGCCTCCGGAGCGACCGCGCCGCCCTGGCCGCAGGCAAGGCCGAACTGGCAAGGGCTGAAGCCAGTCGACGCGAGGTGCAACGACGGTTTCAAGATGCCCAGCAACGGGCTGCCACCCTGCGCCGCGAGCTCGAACCGCTGCAGCGGCAGCGCGCCCAGCTGGAGGTGGAGCGCGACCGTCTGAGCCAGGAGGTGCGCAGCCGCGATGGCGAGATCCGTCGCACCGAGGCCGAGCTGGCCCAGGTGCGGGCCAGGATCAATGCTGGCGCCCAGGAACTCAAGGAACTGGAAGCCAACCTGATCGCGCTTCGTCGTGGCGATGTGGTGATCACCAGCGGACAGCCACTGGCCAGCGCCAAGGTGACGCTTCAGCAGCCCCAGCAGGCCAAGGAGGTGATCGATGCCCTCCTGCAGCAGGCCAACCTCAACGCCTATCGGCGGGTGCTGCCGGGCCAGCCTGCGGATCGCCAGATCCTGCTCGTACCGAAGGAAGACATCAACAAGCTCACCTCGCTGCTGGCCCGGCCGGGCAGCTGGGTGGTGAGCATTCTCTCGGCCGCCAACGTGCTGCGGGGCGAGCGCCAGGTGCTGGCCTTCCCGGATCTCCGGCCCAACCGCCAGGTGGTGCGCGCCGGCGACGTGCTGGCCAGCACCACGATTGAAGCCGACCTGCGCAACCCTGAGCAGCTGGGCCGCCGGCTCAACCTGTTGCTGGCGGCGGCCTATGCCCGTGCCCAGCGCCAGGGCAGCGTGGTGGATGGGCTGCAGGTGGATCCCAACAACGTGCGTGAGCTCACCGAGGTTCTGGCGCTACGACCGAGCGGCGAGATCGCCCAGCTCGAGGCAGTGGCGCGGCGCGACGCCGACACACCGGATCCCATCGGGGTGGAACTGCGCTGGATCCGGCCGGAGCCGGCTCCGCTGCAGCCGCGCCGACCATGAGTGCCCCCAACCCAGCCGAAACCGCGCCGCTGCACGAAGGGTCCTTGGCCGGAAGCGACTGGCTGGCCGGGCTGGATCCCGGTCGCAGCAAGTGCGGCCTTGCCCTGGCCAACCGCAGGCAGCACCGGGTGGCGGCCGCGGCCGTGCTGCCCCCCGAGTCGGCCCTCAGGCTGTTGGAACGCTGGCAGCAGCTGGGGCTGGAGCGGGTGCTGCTGGGCAACGGCACCCACAGCCGTTCCTGGCAGCAACAGCTGCAGCAGCTGGGCCTGAGCGCCGCGCTGGTGGATGAGCGCGGCACCACCCTGGCGGCACGGCAGCGGTACTGGCAGCTCTACCCAGCCCGCAGCTGGCGGCGCCTGCTGCCCGAGGGGCTGCGCCTGCCACCGCGCGACATCGACGACGTGGTGGCCCAGCTGCTGCTGGAGCGGCACTGGGGCGAGCCGCTCGACCCGTTGCCGCAGGATGCGCTCCAGGGCAACGAGCCGGCGTGACGCTGAGGCTCAGAACTGGGCCCGAACCGTGAAGGCGTAGTCGCCCCCTGGCTCAAGCTGGTAATCGGTCTTGAGCAGAAAGCGCAGCAGGGCATCCTGAATCAAGGCCCGGCCCAGTGAAGGCTCCACGGTGAGCTCGCCGCGATCAAAAGCCCAACTGAAACTCCACTCAAAGCCCCCGGCGCTCACCTCGCCCTCCACCAGTCGCTGGCTGAAGCTCTGGCGGAGCACACGCAGCTGGGCTGTGGTGGCAGGCAGGCGGGCCATGGGCTCAGCCTGCAGCCACCACAGGCTGAAAACTGTTCAAGCGGTTACCAGCACGCTCGATACCAAGGCGCTGAATCACGCCAATCCCGGCCTCCACCTCGGCGAGCACGGCATCGAGCAGGGGCTGCTCCGCAGGCGCGAAGCGACCCAGCACGTGGCCCACCGTGCGGGCACGTCGCTCAGTCGGATTCTCCGCAGGAGCCCCGATGCCGATCCGCAGCCGCGGAAAGTCCTGGGTGCCGAGGTGACTGATCGTGCTGCGCAGGCCGTTGTGCCCGCCGGCACTGCCCGCAGCCCGCAGACGCAGGCGACCGAGGGGCAGGTCCATGTCGTCGACAACCACCAACAGCTGCGGGGGTTCGAGTGAAAACCAGTCGAGCGCGGCGCGGATCGAGCGGCCGCTGTCGTTCATGAAGGTCTGGGGCTTCAGCAGCCGCAGCCTGGATGGGCCATGGCCCACTTCCGCCATGAGGCCATGAAGCTTGCCCTGCTGGCGAAAAGTGGTGCCAGCTGAGGCTGCCAGGCGATCCAGTGCCATGAAGCCAACGTTGTGGCGGGTACCGGCATACTTTTCACCCGGATTGCCCAGACCGACAACGAGTTGAAGGGCCGCCAGGGCAGGATCAACAGGACTGCTCACCCGGCCTCAGGCAGGAGGTGAAGCAGGCTGCTCGACGGAAGCCGAGGGGGCGGGCAGATCAGCGGCAGGCAGAGGTTCGCCAGCGCCAACGGCCTCAGCGGCAACTTCGCTCTCAGCCATGCCAGCAGCGATGGCCGCAGGAGCATCCTGACCATCCGCCGTGGCGATGGCGGAGCGAAACTCCTTCTCAAACTCTGAGGATGCCGACTGAAACCCCTTGAGGGTGCGCCCCAGGGTCTTACCCAGCTCCGGCAGCCGCTTGGGCCCGAACACCAGCAGGCCGATGGCAGCGATCACCGCCATCTCAGGAAGTCCGATGCCAAAGATGTTCATGGCCTAGCGGCGGGTGGGGAGAGCGCAGCGGAGCAGCTCAGCCCACGCCGTTCCAGTTGACGTTGATGCCCTCGAGCAACAGAGACTTGTTGTAGAGCTGCAGGATCACCAGCAGAAAGACGAGGAAGAGGGCCATGAACAGGCCCATCACAGGCGTAGTGCCCCAGCCCGGCACGACCTTGCCGTATTCGGAATTCAGCGGGCGCAGCAGATCTCCGAGACGGGTGCGTTGGGCCATGGCGGCTTGGTCCTCTCGCTTGTGGAATTCGCTCTGGCTACTCTAAATGCCCTGCCGTTCGTGGCGCGCCCAGCTGTCGAGACTTGTGACGCCGGCCTTCACACAGCCCCGCTCACACAGGCCCCTTCACCCAGCCCTTCTCGCGCGATCCGTCGTGCGAGCTGGCCGCCACCAACCCTCTCCGGATCACCTGGCCCATGGACCCCAGCACCACCACCTCCCCTGCTCTCAGCGTGGCGATTGCCGTGCTGGCCGTGCTGCTCGGCCTCACCGGCTTTGGTGTCTACACAGCCTTCGGTCCGCCGTCGAAGGGACTCACCGACCCCTTCGACGACCACGAAGACTGAGCCCCACCCCGGCCCCGACTAACCAACCCACCGGATCCACCAGCTGGCCAACTGCCAGGGCGCAAGCCCTGCAGGTGCGTTGGGACCACAAGGCGTGCCATCGCCAGCACCATCCAACTTCGCCACCAGCTGCCAGTGCGGCCCAAGGTCAAGCCGCTGGCGGGCGGGAGTGAGGTTCTGCACGGTGATCTGCGCCTCGCCAGGGATGCAGGCGCCTCTTCCAGACGCCTCCGGAACCGCCCCATCCCTCACGGCCCGCGGGCGCAGGCTGATCAGCTGCAGGCCGGGGGCCAATGGCGGCAGTGCCTCCCGGAGACCAGGCTCTGCCTGATGGATGGCAGGCCGCAGCCAGAGCGGCTCCCGAAACGCCATGGCCTGGGCGGGCACGTCCGCCGCACACCAACCATCGGGGCAGGGCAGCAGGGCCAGCCGCTGGCGCTGCCAGCCGTTATCGGCACCGGGATCAGGCCACGTAGGGGCCCGCAGCAGTGAGACACCAAGC
>JBILDP010000252.1:0-2940 GCA_044352535.1 Prochlorococcaceae cyanobacterium | reverse complement strand
TGTTGGTGCACCACACCGACAGCCGCCGGGAGTGGGCCTACGACCGACTTTCAGCGATCGGTCGGCTCAATCTGGCCTTGGATCAGGCCCGCCGCGAGGGCTGGACCGTGGTGGACATGGCCCGGGATTGGCGGGTGATCCATCCGGCTCACCCGCCAGCTCCCTGAGCTCTCAGGCTCAGAGTTGGCGGCGATCGAGGGCTTCGGCCAGCCGGGTGGCGGCGGAGGCCAGCTGGGCCTGCGGATCCGCGGCTGCCACGGCCTTTTCACCGCGCTTCATGGCCTCGATGCTGCGCACGATCAGGTACACCACGAAGGCGATCACCAGGAAGTTGATCAGGGCCACGATCACGGCGCCGGCGGGCCAGGCACTGATCGCTGCCACATTCGCAGCCTTGAGCGCCGGGGCCAGCAGGGATGTCATCACCAAGCTGACAATGGCATCAACAACTTTTCCGAAGGCGCCGGCGATCACCACGGCGACGGCAAGATCGACAACGTTGCCTTGGTTGATGAAGGCTTTGAAGTCGGAAAGGAAGGAGGAGCGACGAGTCATGAATCAGAAGAAAAACTTCAGGCCGATTTCGAGCCCATTCTGGTAGCTGGTGAAGCCGCTGTCAGGACTTTCACCATTGTTGTAATCAATCCCGAAATAGCGCCACGACAGGTTGAGGTCGGTGTTGTTGCCAATGGCGTAGCCAAGGCCCACCTGGGCGTTGCCGGAAAGATCGTTGGAGCCGCTGATGCCGAAGCCGCCGATGTCGGCCCGGGCAAATGCGCGCAGGCGCGGTGAGAGAAAAACGGTGGCCTGAGTGCCTAGCAGCGGTTGGGCCCAGGTGCGACCAAAGCTGCCCTGGCGTTCAAAGAGTCGGTTCGGTCCGATCACTTGAACATCCACATTGAGATTGGCATCAATCACCCGCACACCGGCATAGGGGATCACGCTGAATTGACCGGGTTTGCCCACGGCGGCCTCGGGATCGCCAAAGCGATAGCGCACGGCCAGGTCGTAAATCCCCTGGGCAGCATCCACCTGGGCCCGGCCGGTGAGCAACCCACCCGGGGTGGTGGCGGCATTCTCCTGGCCGAGTTTGGTGTAGCTCAGGTCGGTGAGCAGTCCCCAACGCCCTTTTTCCAGGCTGGCCCGCAGGGAGGAGGTCCACTTGAGGTTGTCGAGGATCTGGCCCAGGTTGAGCTCGGCTTCGGTGGTACGGCCATTGATCGTGGTGGTGGTGTCGAGCCTGAAGGGCAGCGGTCCGTAGAGCTCCACCGTTCCGCGCCACAGGTCGTCCTGGGGCTGGGCCGTCGGATTGGCCGGCGGGGCATCCTTCTGCTGCTGTGCCTCGTGGTTGAAGTCGCCGTTGACATCAACGTTGGCGTTGACGTTGTCATCACCGTGGCGATCGCTGCTGGCCGCGCCGTGGATTTCATTCGCCGCTTCAGGTGGCGATTCCTGTGCCACGGCAGGCCCTGTGCTGGCGGCCGCAATGCATAAGGAAAATCCTAGAACAGGTGCAAGACTTTGCATAAAGCGCATTGCCATTTCGTCTTGCCGGTGATGCTTCTGGTTTGGACATGACTTTACTGAAGGAATCTCTGAATGCCATGCGCCGGTTGTTCTTCTGGCGAGGGGGCTATGGAGTGATCCAGCTGCTCCAGGGGGGATGATCGTTCGGACGATCCGGCACTCAAAGCAGGCACTCAAAGCAGGCACTCAAAGCAGGCACGAAAAAAAGCCTGCTGGAGCTCCAGCAGGCTTGACAGTCCGGGTGCGCGCCGCTGATCGGCCGCCCTGACGGCCTAGGTGGAGCCGTAGGCCACCTGGCAGGCGGCGTTGAGCAATTCGGCCTCGGCGGCTGTGTTGGGATCGCGGCCGTTGAGGGTGCCCTGACGGCAATCGGCGCTCATGGTGATCGAGGAGCCATCGGCGATCACTTCGAAGCTGACGCCATCGGAGCCGACCGGTGCCACGGTGCCGTAGAGCAGGCCGTAGTTGCTGTTGGGCACGGCGATGTACGACACGTGGTCGTTGACCGCATCATCCACGGCCTCGTTGATCACCGCGGCAGTGGCCAGGGTGCCAACGCCCCAGGCTGCCGCGCGAGCTCCCCACCAGCCCCACGTGGGTGTGGCCCAGCCGCCATACCAGCCGTAGTTCCAGGGGCGGGCATAGCCCCAGCCTGGTCGGGCCCAGCCTGGATAGTTGTCCCAGCGGTTGTCGAAGCTGTCCCAGCGCCGATCCATGCGGTCGGTGCGGGCATCGATCCGGTCGCTGCGCACATCCGAGCGGGAGTCGATCCGATCGGTGCGGTTGCTGATGCGATCGCTGCGCACATCGCCGCGCTGATCGAGGCGGTCGCCGCGGGCATCGGAGCGCGAGGAGATCCGGTCGCTGCGGTCGGTCTGCCGATCACCGCTGCGCAGGCCGGAGCTGCCGGCGCCATCGCGGTTGGCGAGCTGACGATCGGAACTCTTGGCCCGGTCGCCCTTGGCCCGATCGAGCGATGGGCCGCCGCTGCTCTTGCTCTTGCTACTCCAGCCACCGGTGGGTTTGCGGGAGCCGCTGTTGAGGCCAGAGCCGGCATTCTTGAAGCCGCTGCTGCCGCCGGCAGGACGGCTGGCGCGGCTGCCACCACCACTGCCGCCGCCGATGCGGCCACCACCACCACCGGATCGGCCACCACCGGATCGGCCGCCACCACCACCGCCCCGGGCGATCAGTTGGGCGTCGTTAGGGCTGCTGCCCAGTGCCATGGCTGGTGTGATCCCGGCCGGCAGGGCCAGGGCTCCGCTCACCAGTAGGGCAAAGAGGGGGAGGGATCGCTTCATCAGCGCACCTCCTTGCAACCGTCGTCGTAGCAGGTGAGGTTCACGCGGCCTGTGCTGTCAAAGCGCACCTGCAACAGGTCGCGGCCGGCGGTGGCGTCGGGGCGCTCCTCAC
>JBILDP010000250.1:0-3003 GCA_044352535.1 Prochlorococcaceae cyanobacterium | reverse complement strand
ATGAGGAGGTGCTCGATTCCGGGTTGATCAGCAAGGCCTACCTTCAGGCCCGCATGGTGGTGGCCATGGGTGGGCGGGCGGCCGAGCTCGTGGTGTTCGGGCCCGCGGAGATCACGCAGGGAGCCAGTGGGGATCTGGAGCTGGTGGCCCGTATCGGCCGCGAGATGGTCACGCGTTACGGCTTTTCCAGCCTGGGGCCCGTTGCCCTGGAGGGGGATGGAGCCGAGGTGTTCCTCGGGCGTGATTGGCTGCGTCCCCAGCCCGCCTATTCCCAGGGCACGGGTAATCGAATCGACCTCCAGGTGCGTCGCATTGCCAGCGAGGCACTGGATCAGGCAGTGGCTCTGCTGAAGCCGCGCCGGGCCCTGATGGACGCTCTGGTGGAGCGGTTGATTACCGAGGAAACCATCGACGGCGACAGTTTCCGGGCCACGGTTGCGGGGTTTGAGCTAGCTGAAGCGGATGTCGAGGCTGCGCAGATAGGTGTGTAGGCCGGCGTCCTGGATCGGCAGTAGGTAGGCGGTCTGGCCGCTTTCATTCACATGGGCGTGCCAGTGGCCCGGCGGGGTGATGAAGGCCCCGCCAGCGCGCCAGTCGATCCGCCGGGGATTGCGGATGCTGCCATCGGTGTCGAGTTCACTGCCCACCAGGGTGTAACAACCAGGGGCGCAGTCGACGATCAGATCCAGGGCCACCGACTGATGCCGGTGAGGCGCCTGGGTGGCACCGGCGGGCACCATGCCGAACATCGCCCACAGCACGTGGGTCACGGTGCGGGTGGCGGGAAGATCGCGGTTGGCCAGCAGCAGACTGAGCCGGTTGCTGCGGGCACTGCTCGGATCGGCCGCCAGGTGCTGCAGCTCCTCCCGAAGCCAGACACCGGGGTAGTGGGTGGGCTCAAAGCGTGGTTCGCTCGGAAGCACTCCCAGGTAGGTGAGCAGGGGGCCGTCGTGCACCCAGTAGAGAACGCTGGTGGTGCTGGCCTGCAACAGGGGTGCACAACCGGCGGGCAGCACAAACAGATCACCCGCCTGCCAGCTCAGCTCGAAGCCGCCGTTTCCGGAATCGGCCGGGCGCTCACAGCGGCCGCTGCCCGAGAGCACGTAGAAGAGCAGGCTGGTGGCCTGGGCGGCAGCTTTCACGCCTTCTCCCGCTTCAATGCGGAGGAAGTGAGCCGCGAGGGCTGGGCTGGTGGCTGGCCCGGATGTTCCCAGGTCGTGGCTGAGATCAAGGGGAATGATCGAGCTTGGACCGCGGGCGTGGAGTTCGGGTCCCCATTCCCTGTAGGGAATGGGGTCGGTGAGACCTGCCCGCACCGGGTTGGCTGCCTGCCTGTAGTCGAACAGCAGGGCCTTGGTCTGTTCAGGCACCAGGGCCGTGTCATCGCTGGTTCCGGCGCAGCGGCCGGCTTCTGGGGCCTGGGTCATCGATTCCGCTGGCGAGTGGAGGCCTGGAAGGAACTGTCGGGGACTCCGCCGGATCCCTCTGGGTGAATCACCCTATTGAGACCGAAGCTGCTGTGGGCGACTGCAGCAAGGGCTACGGGTTGGTCGCTATTGGCTCAGCCGCCGGCCACGGCAGGCACGATCGACACTTCGTCACCGTCCTTGAGGGCGGTGGCCTGGTTGTCGAGAAAACGGATGTCCTCGCTGTTCACATAGACATTGAGGAAGCGGCGCAGCTTGCCGGCTTCATCACAGAGGCGGCCCTTCAGGCCGGGGTAGCGACCGTCGAGCGCATCGATCAGGCCATCCACACTGCTGGCCTCGAGCGCCACGCTGGCTTCGTCGTTGGTGAATTTCTGCAGGGGGGTGGGGATCAGAACCTGAACGGCCATGGTTTGAAAACGAGGTGAAATCGAAGTAGGAGAAACCTGTACCGGCGCGGCACAGCGGCGGTGCCTGGGGTTTGGCGCTCAGCCCTGATGGGCAGCCTGGGCCTGCTGCCAGGCGGCCTTGAAGCTGTCGAGCTGGGCTTCGATCAGGTATGGCTCGCCAATGGCGGAGGCGACCGCCTCCGTTGTCTTCAGGCCGTTGCCGGTGATGTAAGCCACCGTGCGCTCCTCGGGATTGATCTTGCCCTGCTCCACCAGCTTTTTGAGCACGGCGATGGTGGTACCACCAGCCGTTTCGGTGAACACGCCCTCGGTTTCAGCCAGCAGCTTGATGCCGTCAATGATTTCGGCGTCGGTCACATCGGCGATCGTGCCGCCGGTGCGGTTGGCGATGTCGATGGCGTAGGGCCCGTCGGCCGGGTTGCCGATCGCGATCGATTTGGCGATGGTGTTGGGCTTCACCGGCGTGATGAAGTCGCGGCCTTCACGGAAGGCGGTGGCGATGGGGTTGCACCCCTCGGCCTGGGCACCGCTGAAGCGCACGGGCTTCTCCTCCACCAGCCCGCACTTGATGAATTCATCGAAGCCCTTGCGGATCTTGGTGAACAGCGAACCGGAGGCCAGTGGCGCCACCACGTGATCCGGCAGCTCCCAGCCCAGTTGCTCGATCACCTCATAGCCGAGGGTCTTGGACCCCTCGGAGTAGTAGGGGCGCAGGTTGATGTTCACGAAGCCCCAACCGAAGGTGTTGGCCACTTCCGAGCAGAGGCGATTCACCTGGTCGTAGTTGCCCTTCACCGCCATCAAGGTGGGGTTGTAGATCAGGGTTCCGAGCACCTTGCCCAGTTCGAGGTCGCTGGGGATGAACACGCAGCAGTCGAGACCGGCGTGGGCGGCGATGGCGGCGGTGGAGTTGGCGAGGTTGCCCGTGGATGCACAGCTCACCGTGTTGAAGCCCAGCTCGCGGGCACGGGTGAGGGCCACGCTCACCACGCGATCCTTGAACGAGAGCGTCGGCATGTTGACGCCGTCGTTCTTGATATAGAGGCTCTTGAGACCAAGGCGCCTGGCCAGGTTGTTGGCCTTCAGCAGCGGCGTGAAGCCGGTGCCCACATCGATCGGGTCGCCCTCGATCGGCAGGAATTCGCGATAACGCCAGATGGAGGCGG
>JBILDP010000249.1:0-3005 GCA_044352535.1 Prochlorococcaceae cyanobacterium | reverse complement strand
CGGCTACGACTCCGCCGGCATCGCCACCGTGGATGGCGCCGGGCTGCACTGCCTCAAGGCCGAGGGCAAGCTGATCAACCTCACGGCCCGCTATGAGGCGGCCGGGGCCCCGGGCCAGTGCGGCATCGGCCACACCCGCTGGGCCACCCACGGCAAGCCGGAGGAGCGCAACGCCCACCCCCACCTCGATGGCAGCGGCCGGCTGGCCGTGGTGCAGAACGGCATCATCGAAAACCACCGCACCCTGCGCGAGGAGCTGCAGGCGGAGGGGGTGGTGTTCCGCAGCGACACCGACACCGAGGTGATCCCCCATCTGGTGGCGCGGGAGCTGGAGCGGCTGCAGGCCGCAGCGGAGCCGGCCGCTGCCGGCCAGCCCAGCGGCAGCCTGCTGCTGGCGGCGGTGCAGGCGGTGCTGCCGCGCCTGCACGGCGCCTATGCCCTGGCGGTGGTGTGGGCCGAGGCGCCGGGGGCGCTGGTGGTGGCCCGCAAGGCGGCGCCGCTGCTGATCGGCCTGGGCGAGGGGGAATTCCTCTGCGCCAGCGACACCCCCGCCCTGGCCGGCTTCACCCGCACGATCCTGCCGATGGAAGACGGCGAGGTGGCGCTGCTCACTCCCCTGGGCATCGAGCTCTACAACCAGGCCGGCGCGCGGGTGCAGCGCAGCCCCAGCCTGCTGAGCGGCACCGAGCACGTGGCCGACAAGCGCAGCTTCCGCCACTTCATGCTCAAGGAGATCCACGAGCAGCCGGAAACGGCGGCGCTGTGGGTGGCGCGGCACCTGCCGGAGGCTGGGCCGCTGGTGGCCCTGCCGCTCAACGACGACTTTTTTGCAGGGGTGGAGCGGATTCAGGTGCTGGCCTGCGGCACCAGCCGCCATGCCGCCCAGGTGGGGGCCCACCTGCTGGAGCAGCTGGCCGGCATCCCCACCAGCGTGTTTTATGCCAGCGAATTCCGCTACGCCCCGCCGCCGCTCAGCCCCCACACGCTCACGATCGGCGTGACCCAGTCGGGTGAAACGGCCGACACCCTCGCGGCCCTGGCGATGGAGCAGGAGCGCCGCCAGCTGGTGGCCGATCCCGCCTACGCGCCGCGGCTGCTGGGCATCACCAACCGGCCCGAGAGCTCCCTGGCGCGGATGGTGGACCACATCCTCGACATCGGCGCCGGCATCGAGGTGGGCGTGGCCGCCACCAAGACCTTCCTGGGCCAGCTGCTGGCCTTCTACGGCCTGGCCCTGGCCTTCGCCGAGCGACGCGTGGGCCGCCAGCCGGGGATCACCCGCGAGCGGCTGCTGGCCCTGGCGGCGGATCTGCGGGCCGTGCCCGCCCAGCTGCGGGAGCTGATCGCCGATCACGACCAGCGCGCCGAGGCCCTGGCCCACCGCTTCGAGAGCACCCAGGACGTGATCTTCCTGGGCCGGGGCATCAACTTCCCGATCGCGCTGGAGGGGGCCCTCAAGCTCAAGGAGATCAGCTACATCCACGCCGAGGGCTATCCGGCCGGCGAGATGAAGCACGGCCCGATCGCCCTGCTCGACGCCCGGGTGCCGGTGGTGTCGATCGCCATGCCGGGCTCCGTGTTTGAGAAGGTGCTCAGCAACGCCCAGGAGGCCAAGGCCCGCGACGCCCAGCTGATCGGCGTGGGCCCGGCCTGCGCCGACACCGACCTGTTCGACGTGCTGCTGCCGATGCCGGAGGTGGATGAGCTGGTGAGCCCCCTGCTCACGGTGGTGCCGATGCAGCTGCTCAGCTATCACATCGCCGCCCACCGGGGCCTGGATGTGGATCAGCCCCGCAACCTCGCCAAGAGCGTCACCGTGGAGTAGCGGCCGTCTCGTTGCTGCGGCCGTAGCGGTCTTCGAAGCGCACGATGTCGTCTTCGCCGAGGTAGGGGCCGCTCTGCACCTCGATCATCTCCACCGGGATCTTGCCCCGGTTGGTGAGGCGGTGCCGGCAGCCCAGGGGGATGTAGGTGCTCTGGTTCTCGCTCACCAGCTCCTCCACGCCGTCTTTCTCCACCACGGCGGTGCCGCGCACCACGATCCAGTGCTCGGCGCGGTGGTGGTGCATCTGCAGCGAGAGGCTGGCGCCGGGGCTCACCACGATCTTCTTCACCTGCCAGCGGTCGCCCTCGGTGATGCCGTCGTAGCTGCCCCAGGGGCGGTAGATCTTGCGGTGGGCCTTGCTCTCGCTGGCCCCCTCGGCCTCGAGCCGGCCCACGATCGATTTCACGTCCTGGGCGCAGTCGCGGTGGGCCACCAGCACCACGTCGTCGGTTTCCACCACCACCAGGTCGTCCACGCCGAGGCCCACCACCAGGCGGCTTTCGCTGCGCAGGTAGCAGTTGCGGCTGTTTTGGCTGATCACGCGGCCGCGGGTCACGTTGCCGGCGGTGTCGCGGTCGGCGGTTTCCCAGAGGGCACTCCAGCTGCCCACATCGCTCCAGCCGGCGTCGAGCGGCAGCACGGCGCCGCGGTCGGTCTTCTCCATCACGGCCACGTCGATGGCGATGCTGGGGCAGCGGGCGAAGGCCTCGCGCTCCAGCCGCAGGAAATCCAGATCGGCGCTGTCGTGCTCGAGGGCGGCGCGGCAGGCGCTCACCACCTCGGGGGCGAGCCGCTCCAGCTCGGCGAGCATGGCGCTGGCGCGGAACAGGAACATGCCGCTGTTCCAGGTGAAGCGGCCGGTCGCCAGGAACTGCTCGGCGGTGGCCCGATCCGGTTTCTCGACAAAGCGGGCGATCGGCACCGGCTGCAGGGTGTTGCCATTGCCAGTGCCAGTGGGGGGCAGGGCCTCGGCCGCCTCGATGTAGCCGTAGCCCGTTTCCGGCGCGGTGGGCACGATGCCGAAGGTCACCAGCTGGCCGGCTTCTGCCGCATTCAGGCCCGCCGCCACCGCGTGGCGGAAGGCGGCCGCATCGCGGATCACATGGTCGGCGGCCAGCACCAGCAGCAGCGGGTCATCGCCGCGGGCGGTGGCCTGCAGGGCGGCGATCGCCACCGCCGG